>JAKDNL010000492.1 GCA_030451825.1 Pseudonocardia sp.
GGCCTGTGCACACGCCCGCCGCTCCGCGGTTGTTCGCGTGGTCGCCCCCCGGTTGCGCCACTCCCCCCCCCCCCCCTCGGGGGGTGTCAGGTCTCGAGCGGGCCGAGCTCGGCGGAGAACTGATCCAGGAACGCGGGCCAGTCCGGGACCGGTGCGGCCGGCCGGAGGACGAACTTCGTCAGCCCGCCCTCGACGAACTGCCGGATCTGTTCCCGGGCCCCGTCCCACCCCCGGGCCAGCAGCTGTTCCGGGTCGGTGTCGGGGCGCTGCTGGGCCGAGCGTCGCAGCATCGCGGTCACCCGGTCCTCGCTCGTGCCGGGCGCGACGACGGTGACGTTCGTGCCGTAGTGGTCGGCCTCGATCTCCCGGCCGGCCGCACGGGCGGCGTCGGAGATCGTGATCCGGGCGCGGGCGGCCTCGTCCGGGGTCAGGAAGCTGCCCAGCCAGCCGTCGGCGAGCCGGCCGACGCGGCGCAGGCCGACCTCGGCCCGGCCGCCCAGCCACAGGTCCAGCGGCCGTGCCGGGCGCGGCGCGACGCTCGCGCCGTCGAGGGTGAAGTGGGTGCCGTGGTGGGTGACCTCGGGCTCGGAGAGCAGGCGGCGCAGCACCACCAGGGCCTCCTCGAACACCTCCGCCCGGACGCCGGGCACCGGGTACATCTGACGCTCGGCCGCTGTCGCGGCGCGCACGCCGAACGCGGGCAGGATCCGCTTCGGGGCGAGCACGGCCAGCGACGCGAGCTGGGAGGCGAGCAGAGCCGGGTTGCGCCCGGGCAGCACCAGCACGCCGGTCCCGACCTTCAACGACCGGGTACGCGCCGCCGCCCACGCCATCCCGACGGTCGCGTCGACCCCGCCGGAGGAGATCAGGTCGGGCAGCCAGAGCGAGTCGATCCCCTTCTGCTCCAGCGCATCGACGAACTCGGAGAACTCGCTGCCGGGGGCATCGGGGCGAAGGCCCACCGAGCCGATCCCGATGCGGACCTTCATCTGGGTCGTGGAAGCGGTCACCGAATCGACGCTAGCCGCGCGCGTTCGTCGCGGGCAATGTGACCAGCGCCCCGGACGACCATGTCCGGGGCAGCTGTGTGCCATCCGGTCGCTTCGCCCGGCACCGGTGTCACATTTCACAGGCTATTCCCAAGAATCGTCCGAATCGTCGTTCCCGTCTTCTTCCTCCGTGTCGTCACGCTCGACGGGCGTGGCTCGACGCGCCGGTGCGTCGTCGTAGGAGGACCGGCGACCCTGCTGGTAGACCTAGGTACGTGGGCAAGGAGCGGGGACGGCAGCTGGCCGCGTTGATCGTGGTCGGCGGAGTGTTGCTGGCCGGGATCCTGTTCCCGGTCGTGGGCGGCAGCGGAATTCTGGCGAAACAGGTCGCGGAATCGGCGACCGAGACGTCCGGTTCCATTCGGAGTGGTGTACTTCCGTCGGCGACGGTGATGACCGACTCCTCCGGAGCTCCCGTCGCGTACTTCTACGACCAGTTCCGCCAGTCCGTCCCGAGTGAGAAGATCTCGGTTGCGATGAAGGCCGCGATCGTCGGGATCGAGGACCGCCGGTTCTTCGATCACGGCGGGGTCGACCCGGTCGGGGTGGCGCGTGCGCTGGTGAACAACTCCGAGGGGGCCTCGCAGCAGGGCGCCTCGACGCTGACCGAGCAGTACGTCAAGAACTACGACCTCTACGTCGCCGCGCGCACCGACGCCGAGAAGCAGGCGGCCGTCGCCCCGAACTACGCCCGCAAGATCAAGGAGGCCGAGCTGGCGGTCAGCCTGGACCACCAGTTGTCCAAGGACCAGATCCTCACCGGTTATCTCAACCTGGTGTACTTCGGCCACGGCGCCTACGGCGTGCAGGCCGCGGCGCAGGCCTACTTCGGGGTCGACGCGAGCGCACTCACCGTCCCGCAGTCCGCGATGCTGGCCGGGATGGTGCAGAGCCCCGGGTCCTACGACCCGGTGCGGCACCCGCAGGCCTCGAAGGACCGCCGCGACGTCGCGATCGAGCAGATGCGTCAGGCCGGGTCGATCGAGGCGGCCCAGGCCGCGCAGGCGGTGGCCGCGCCGCTGGGCGTCAAGCCGGACCCGTCGGTGCCCGGTGAGGGCTGCACCGGTGCGGGCGATGCCGGCTACTTCTGCGACTACGTCGTCTCCTACCTCACCGAAGCCGGGATGAGCCAGGAGCAGCTGATCGACGGCGGCTACACGATCCGCACCACGCTCGACCGTGGCCAGCTCGGTTCGCTGAAGGCCGCGATCGACGCCCAGGTGCCGCCCGATCAGCCGCACGTCGCGGACGTCATGTCGATCGTGGCGCCCGGCCCGACGTCGCACCCGGTCACCGCGATGGCGGCGAACCGCACGTTCGGCAACGCCGAGGGCCAGTCCGCCTACGGGCTGCCCTACGAGCCGGAGAACCTCGGCGCCGGCTCGGTCTACAAGATCTTCACCGCGGCGACGGCGCTGGAGCAGCACGACATCGGGATCGACTCGATCATCCCGGTCCCGCCGGACGGCTACGCCTCACCGGTTTACCGCAATGGCGACGGCTCGTCGGTCCCGGTCGGCAACGCCGGGACGTACCCGCCGCAGCTGTCGCTGACCGACGCGCTGGCGACGTCGCCCAACACGGCGTTCGTCAAGCTCGAGGAGACGACCGGGATCCCGCCGGTGGTCGACATGGCGGTGCGGCTGGGCCTGACCTCGCTGGCCGAGTCCCCGTCCGGGGAGGGCGACGACGCACCGTCGATCGCGACGACGACGAAGAACCAGCGGCTGGGCTCGTTCACGCTCGGCGTCACCCCGACCAGCGCGCTGGAGCTGGCCAACGTCGACGCCACCCTGGCCTCGCACGGGACCTGGTGCCCGCCCACTCCGCTGCAGTCGGTGACCGGCCAGGACGGTCAGGCGGTGCCGATCACCCAGGCCGCCTGCACCCAGGCGGTCGCGCCGGGCATCGCGGACACCCTGCTCAACGGCATGAGCAAGGACGACCAGGCGGGCGGCACGTCCGCGGCGGCCGCGGGGGCCATGAAATGGACCCGCCCGGTCGCGGCCAAGACCGGCACCACCCAGGAGTACAAGTCGGCGACGTTCGTCGGGACCACGCCGACCCTGTCCGGCGCGGCGATCGTGTTCGACGACTCGAGCTCGCCCCGGCCGATCTGCGAGGGCAGCCCGCCGCACACCTGCGGGCAGGGCAACATCTACGGCGGCATGGCGCCGGCGCGGACCTGGTACGGGGCGATGGGCGACATCCTCGGCGACAGCCCCGTGGTCCCGCTCCCGCCCCCCGGTCCGGAGTACCTCACCGGCCGTCAGTGATCTCCGACGTCCGCGACGGGGGCGCGGGGGCGGGCGGCGGTCAGGCGGTCCAGTTCGGGTCGCGGCCGGCATAGCCGAGGGCGCGCTCGAACGCGGGTGCGCCCTCGGGCACCGCGACCACCGGGCCGAACAGGCCGTGCCTGTCCACCTCCTGGCCGGGTCCGGAAATGGACGCGGTGAACTCCAGGCACACCGCCACCGCGGCGTCGTCCGGCCGGAAGTCCTGGCCGGTCGCGGCGGCCAGGTCCCAGCCGTGCAGCACGATCTCGTCCAGGGCGACGACGCCGGCGATCTCGCCGGGCAGCTCGAGCCCGCCGGCCTGGGTCATGCCGGTCCAGGCCTCGGGAACCGCCCACGCGGCGGCGAGCTCGCCGAGCACGGCCGGGACGGACTCGCGCCAGTCGCTGACCAGGTTCTCCGCAGACGGGACCGGCGCCGTCGACCCGCCGGGCGGCACGGACTTCGCGGCGGCGTCGCGGAACGCCACGGCCAGGCCGTGCAGGTGGTCGAGCAGCGCCGCGACGGTCATGTCGGGGCACGGGGTGGGCGCGTCGAGCTGGTCGTCGCGCACCGCCCGGACCAGCGCTGCCACCGCGTGCGCGGTCGGCATCAGGTCCGTCGTGGCGTTCGAGGCCTGGGTCATCGGGTCACTCCTTCGGAGGGCGTGGGGTCTGCCAGGGGTCGACCGGTGCGGGTGCCCGATCTCATCGGCGGACGTGGGATTCGACACCCGGTAGAAGTTGAGGCCGGGGTGTGCGGCACAGTGGACGTCGACCCCCACCCGCGGAGGAGCGGCACCGATGATCGACCCCACCGTCCTGGCCCGGATCTTCCGCGGCGTCGCGATCGCCGAGGCGTGCTCCTGGACCGGTCTGCTGATCGGCATGGTGTTCAAGTACCTGGTCGTGTTCGACGACATCGGGGTGACGATCTTCGGGCCGATCCACGGCGCCCTGTTCGTGGCCTACGTGATCGTCACGCTGCTCACCGCGCGCACCTTCCGCTGGGACCTGCGCACGACGATCGTCGGGCTGCTGGCCTCCATCCCGCCGCTGACCACGATCTGGTTCGAGCGCAGGGTAGCGCGCCGCGGTCGGCTGGAACCGGTCGCCGCCTGAGTCGGATCAGGTGACGGCCGGGATGCCCAGGTGTCACTCGTCGGCGGCGAGCTCGCGGTAGGCGGGTCGGAGCAGGTCGGTGACGGTGGACCCGCGCACCCGGGCCGGGATCTCGGGAACCTGGTCGAGCACCGCGTCCGGCGAGGTCACCGGCGGACGCGGCGGGGCGGCCCCGGCCGGGGCGGCGTCATAGAAGCGGTCCAGCACCTCCGACAGCGGGGGCACCGCGGCCGGTGCCTCGGCGGGTCCGGGCTCGACCTCGCGCTCGGCCGGGGCGCCGCCGCGGCGTTCGCGCAGGTGCGCCAGCAGCGTCTCGCGGTCCCGCCCGCGCAGGGCGAGCAGCTCGAACGGGTCCGCGTCGAAGCGCTCGGCGAGCAGGTAGAACACCGCGGCGAGGTGCTTGCACGGCACCGTCGCGTCCGGGCAGGCGCAGTCCATCGACAGCTCGCCGGAACGGTCCGGGAACAGCGAGAGCCCCAGCCCGTCGAGCAGCTCGACGATCTCGGTCGGCATCCCGCCGGCCAGCAGTGACGCCGTGTAGAACGCGTCGTCGGCCAGCGCCTGCTCCGCGCGCGCCCACTGCTCCTTGTCCCAGACCCGCAACCCGATCCGCACCTTGTAGGGCGCCGGACGGGTTCCCTGCACGAGCGCGACGGCGGCACCGGCGTCCACGTCGAGCGAGACGATCTGCCCGGACCGGGCGTAGGTGCGCCCGCGGGAGAGCCGCCCGCCGACGCCGAGCTCCTCCAGCACCCCGATGAACCGCGCCGACCACCAGGTCTGCGCGACCGCGCCGCGGGTGGAGTTGATCTGGATCCCGCCGTGCACCCGCACGGGCTTGCGGGCCACGTACTCCTCGTCGGCCCAGAACGGGCGCCCGGGCGGCTCACTCATCGCCGGCCCCCGCCCCGTCGGTGC
>JAKDNL010000493.1 GCA_030451825.1 Pseudonocardia sp.
CCGCCGCCGGTGTCGCGTCGCCGGGACGGCGCGCCGTGATCGCCGGGGCCGGGGTGGCCGCGGTCGGCTTCGTCGCCGCGTGCAGCTCGGGCGGGTCCGGCGACCCCGCGGCCGGCGGGCAGTCGAGCGCCGATCTGCCCGAGGGCGCGCCGGGGACCGTCCTCGGACCGGTCTCGTCGGTCCCGGTCGGCGGCGGGGTCGTGTTCGCCGGGGAGCAGGTCGTGGTGACCCAGCCCTCCGCCGGGACGTTCCAGGGCCTGTCCACGGTCTGCCCGCACCAGGGCTGCCAGGTCAACGCCGTCCGCGACGGCGCGGTGATCTGCCCGTGCCACGGCAGCCGGTTCGGTCTCGACGGCGCCGTCCTGCAGGGACCCGCCCAGAGCCCGCTGGCCCGTCGTGCGGTGGCGGTGAACGGCCAGAACGTCACGCTCTCCTGAGCGGTGCCACCGGCCGGGCCCGCCGGCTCAGGGCAGCAGCACCGAGTCCGGACGGCGACGGGTGTGCACGCGGTAGCCGACCCGGATCGTCAGGGCGGGCACGTCGTCCACGGCACGAGCCGCCGTCGCCCGCGAGAACTCGATCCGCAGCACGTTCTCCAGGGTGGCGCGGTCGGAGAACCGCCATGTCGAGACGACCCGTCGCTGCGCGAACCCGTGCCGGGCGAAGAACCGTTCCACCGCGGGGGCGTCGTAGCGGGGCAGGTCCGCGTGCAGCCAGGTGCCGTACGGGCGCGAGCTGAAGTCCAGGTCGATCACGGCCAGGATGCCACCGGGTCGCAGCACCCGGTCCGCCTCGGCGAGCCCGGGCTCGCAGCCGGGGCCGAAGAAGTAGGCGGTGCGAGCGTGCAGCAGGTCGGCCGAGGAGTCCGGTAGGGGCAGCGTCTCCGCGCCCCCCTGCAGCAGGCGCACCCGGTCGCCGTCGCAGTGCTGCTGCCCGCGCTCGACCAGCGGCGGATGCGGCTCGACGCCGACGACGGTAGCCGCCTCGGCGGCGAAGCGCGGCAGATGGAACCCGTCGCCGCACCCGACGTCGACGACGTCGGCGCCGGCCCAGCCGCCGGTGGTCTCCCACAGGGTCGACCAGAGCGCGCCGTCGGCGTCCTGCGCAGCGTTCTCCGCCGCGTAGAGGTCGGGCCAGTTCCAGATGTTCGGGCTGGGGATGGCCGGGCCGGTCCGGACCTGGCCGCCGAACCCCCGATAGCTCCGGACCACGACGTCAGGTGGGGACGATCAGGCCGAGCACGGCCCACGCCACGAACGCCGACGGGAGCAGCGAGTCCATCCGGTCCATCAGGCCGCCGTGGCCGGGCAGCATCGTTCCCATGTCCTTGATCCCGAGATCGCGCTTGACCAGCGACTCGACCAGGTCACCGAGGGTCGCGGTGCACACCAGCAGCGCCCCGGTCAGCGCCCCGAAGTACCAGGGCCCGCCGAGTAGCAGGGTCACGCACAGCCCGCCGGCGACCATGCCGGCGATCTGGGACCCGGCGAAACCCTCCCAGGACTTCTTCGGGCTGATCGTGGGCGCCATCGGGTGCCGGCCGGCGATCACCCCGGCCGCGTAGCCGCCGACGTCCGAGGCGACCACACACAGCAGGAACGTCAGCACCCGCCCGACGCCGTCCGGCGCGACGGTCATCAGCACCGCGAACGCCACCAGCAGCGGGACGTAGGCGGCGACGAACACCGACGCGCTCATGTCCCGCAGGAAGTGCGCGGCGCCGGAGCGCATCCGCCAGAGGAGGCAGCCGAGCACGGTCGCGGCGAACGCGACCGCCACACCGCGCAGGCCGAACGGCCAGGCCGCCCAGACGATCCCCTGGCCACCGACGAGCAGGACCGGCAGCGTCACCCGGATGTCGGCGCCACGGCGCAGGGCGCCGGAGAGCTCCCAGGTCGCGATCGCCGCGCACACCGCGAGCACCCCGACGAAGACCTGCGCCACGAACAGCAGGCTGGCCAGGATGACGACGCCCAGTGCCACACCGACGCCGACCGCGGCGACCAGGTTGCGCCCCAACCGGGCCCGCTTCGACGGTCGCGCCGCCCCGTCGGGCGTCGCCGGCACGCCCGGAGGACCGGACCCGGGAAGGTCGGAGGTCACCGGAACGGCCGCAGCGGCGTCGTGGGAGGAGGTCACCGATCAGACCTCGAGGAGTTCGGATTCCTTGTTCTTGACCAGCTCGTCGATCTGAGCGACGTAGCGGTCGGTGACGGTCTGGAGCTCCTTCTCGGCCCGGCCGACCTCGTCCTCGCCCGCCTCGCCCTCCTTCTGGATCCGCTGGAGTTCGTCCATCGCCTTGCGGCGCAGACCGCGCAGCACGACCCGGGCGTCCTCGCCCTTGCCGCGCGCGACCTTCACCATCTCCTTGCGGCGCTCCTCGGACAGCTGCGGGATGACCACGCGGATGATCTGCCCGTCGTTGGAGGGGTTGACGCCCAGGTCCGAGTCCCGGATCGCCTTCTCCATCTGCTTGAGCTGGCTGGCGTCGTAGGGCTTGATGACCGCCATCCGGGCCTCCGGGACGGACACCGAGGCGAGCTGGTTGAGCGGGGTGTAGGCGCCGTAGTAGTCGACCGCCACCCGGGAGAACATCGACGGGGTCGCGCGCCCGGTCCGCACGGACGACAGGTCGTCCTTGGCCACCGTGACGGCCTTCTCCATCTTCTCCTCGGCGTCGAAGAGGGTTTCCTCGATCACGGTATGTCCCCGTCCGTCTCAGTGGTCCCTACCTGCACACGCGGGCCGGCCTGTTCGGAATCAACACCGCCGCACCGCACGCACACCGATCCTCTCACTCCGGCCGGCCCGGCGCGGCGCCCGAGGAAAGGGAGCACCGCGCCGGGTGACCGGCAGGCCGGGACGGCGCCGGGCGGGATCGCCACCCGGTCCGGACCCCGGCCGTCAGGGGCTCAGCCCTGGCCGACCTCGAAGCGCACGAAGTCCTTGACCGTGACGCCGGCCTCGTCCAGCAGCGCCTTCACGGTCTTCTTCGGGTCCTGCACGGACGCCTGCTCGAGCAGAACGACGTCCTTGTAGAAGCCGTTCACCCGGCCGTCGACGATGCGGGGCAGGACCTGCTCGGGCTTGCCCTCCTCGCGGGCGGTGGCCTCGGCGATCCGCTTCTCGTTGTCGACGACGTCCTCGGGGACCTCGTCGCGGGTCGTGTACCGCGGGCTCGCGGCGGCGATGTGCATCGCCGTGCCGCGGGCGGTCTCGTCGGCCGAGCCTTCCCCCCGGGACGCTTCGTAGGACACCATCGCGCCGATCACCGGCGGCAGGTCGGTGGCCCGCTTGTGCAGGTAGACCGCGACCGGGCCGTCGACGTGGATGTAGCGCTTGAGCTGCAGCTTCTCGCCGATCCGGGCGGACAGGGCCTGGATCGCGTCCTCGACCGTGCCGTCGTCGACCTTCGCGCTGCGCAGCGCGTCGACGTCGGCGGGCTTCTGGTCGACGGCGACCTGCAGGATCTGGTCGGCCAGGGCGAGGAAGTCGTCGCTCTTGGCCACGAAGTCGGTCTCGCAGTTCAGCTCGACCATGGTCCCGCCGGAGGCGACGACCAGGCCGTTGGACGTGGTGCGCTCGGCGCGCTTGCCGACGTCCTTCGCGCCCTTGATGCGGAGCAGCTCGACGGCCTTGTCGAGGTCGCCGTCGGACTCCTCGAGGGCCTTCTTGCAGTCCATCATCCCGGAACCGGTGAGGTCGCGGAGCTTCTTGACGTCCGCGGCGCCATACTTCGGCGTCTCTGTGTTCGCCATCTCGGTGTCTCTTCGTCCTTGTCCGTGTGTGTCGGCCTCGGCCCGGATCGACGCAGGGCCGGTGGCCGCGCGATCGGTTCAGCCCGCGGTCTGCTGGGTGCCGTTGCTCGTGCTCGCCGGGGCGGCGGCCGCCGCGGCGTTCGGGGCCTCGGCGTTCGCGCCGGCGGCGGACAGGCTCGCGCCGTCCGACCCGACCTCGCTACCGGTGAGCACTTCCTGCTCCCACTCGGCGAGCGGCTGGTCGCTGCCCGGAGCGGCGTCGGCGGCCGGAGCCTCGCCGCCACCCTCGCCGCGACGCACGGAGCGGGCGACCAGGCCGTCGGCCGCGGCCTTCGCGATGACCTTGGTCAGCAGCGCGGCCGAACGGATCGCGTCGTCGTTGCCCGGGATCGGGAAGTCGACCTCGTCCGGGTCGCAGTTGGTGTCCAGGATCGAGACGACCGGGATGTTGAGCTTCCGGGCCTCGCCGACCGCGATGTGCTCCTTCTTGGTGTCGACGATCCACACCGCGCTGGGCACCTTGGACATGTCGCGAATACCGCCGAGGGTCTTCTCGAGCTTGTCCTTCTCACGGGTCAGCGTGAGGATCTCGCGCTTGGTACGACCCTCGAAACCGCCGGTCTGCTCCATCGCCTCGAGCTCCTTGAGGCGCTGCAGACGCTTGTGCACGGTCTGGAAGTTCGTGAGCATGCCGCCCAGCCAGCGCTGGTTCACGTACGGCATGTTGACCCGGCCCGCCTCGTCGGCGATGGCCTCCTGGGCCTGCTTCTTCGTGCCGACGAACATGATCGTTCCGCCGTGCGCGACGGTCTCGCGGACGAACTCGTAGGCGCGGTCGATGTAGGACAGCGTCTGCTGCAGGTCGATGATGTAGATGCCGTTGCGCTCGGTGAGGATGTAGCGCTTCATCTTCGGGTTCCAGCGACGGGTCTGGTGCCCGAAGTGCACGCCGCTGTCGAGCAGCTGCTTCATGGTGACGACGGCCATAGCCTGTGATCACCTCTCGGTCGGGCGCGGCGGTCTCGCCGCGCTGCGGTTCGTCGCATGACCACCGGCCGGCGGCCACGCCCTGGCACCCGCGGCGGGACCGGACCCGTGACGGTCGGTCCCGGCGAGAACTCCGAGATCGACGACACAGGACCGCCCGGCCACCACCCCCGGTATGCGGCCGACTCGGCCGTGCCCGGGCTGGCGGGCGCGCGAAGTCACCACGACGAGTCGTGGTGCATCGACGACTATACGCCGTGGTGACCCCACCGATCCCGGCGGAGTCCCGATCGACGCGGGGTTGTCCACAACCCGCTCCGGCCATCCACCGATGCGAGATCGGCGGGGCCGACGGGGCGGGGTTCTCGCAGGCTGGACGGGTGCTCGCACCGTCCCCTCACCCGCGCCGCAGCCGACGGACGTGCCCGTCGCCTCGGCCCGGCACGGGCGCGCGCAACGGATGGGGGACGCGCCGCCGGGCCCGCCGGGTCTGGCGCGCCCGCCGGGTCTGGCGCCTCCTCCGCGCCCGCCGTGCCCTGCGCGCCGTCCTGGTGCTGGCCGCGTGCGCGGTGACCCTGCTGGCCGTCATGGCGCCC
>JAKDNL010000044.1 GCA_030451825.1 Pseudonocardia sp.
AGATGCTCGGCGACCCGAGCCCGCCATTGATCGGCCAGCGCCTTGCGGTCCACCAACACGAGGGTCGAAGTGGCGTACCGCGCGATCAGGGCGCAGGCGATCACCGTCTTGCCCGCTCCCGGCGGAGCCACCAACACCCCCAGATCGTGCTCGACGAGATCGGCGACCGCACCCGCCTGATCCTCGCGCAACGTCGCCGTCAGCTCGAACGATTGCGCCGTCCCCGACGCACGGTCGTCGACGACATCAAGGGTGCTGCCGGCCTCCCGGACGACACCGGACACCAGATCGACCAGCCCCCGAGGCAGGACCAGCCGGCCGTCCAGAGTCTCGTCGAAGCTGAGCAGGAACCGCGGCACACCCCAGGTGGAGAACCGACGCCGCTGCCGATCGTAGAAAGCCGGGTTCGACATCGACGCCGCATGCTTCAGCGTGGCCAGCACGGCCGGCGTCAACTCGCCCATGTCCAGGCTGACACCGGCACCGAGCGCCGCGTGCACGACCGGCGCGGGATGGGGCTGCGTCCGCGATGCCGTCGCCCGGTTCAACCGCGCCACCGCAGCACCGACCCGTACCGGACGAACACTCCCGGCAAGCCGATCCACCTCACGCGGCGACAACCGATTCAGAGAAGACAGGTAGGCCCACTGGTCCTCGTGCGGCTCCATGGTGGCCAGATCGAGAAACACCGTCGCCCCGTCCCGCCGGGAACGCCCCTGCAACGGAGCCGCGATCAAGTTGCCCACCCCACCAGTGCCGGGCAGCACGTCCTGAGAGGGGAACAGGCGGTCGTAGCTCGACAGATTCATCCGCCCGCGCAACGCGATGGCCTCACCGAGTAGACCCGTACCCAGCGCCCGCGCCGTCGCAGCAGGTACCGGACCGGCGAAGAAGATCCACACGTGGGCCCCGATGCCCGACCGGGACACCTCCAACGCCGCAGGCACGCCGATCGCCCGCGCCGCCTTCAGATACGACAACGCGTCGAGCATCGCCGACCCACCATCGAAATCCGCGGCGAGCCAATGGCACACGTCGCCCTCGAGCAGCGGGTACAGGCCGATGTGGACATCACCGGTCAGATGCGCCGCAAGCACCTCATCGGTCACGCGCAGATACGGCCGACTCGTCCCTTTGCGCCAGCCACCCCGCACCGCCGGCATCCAGCCGGAACGGCCACTACGGACGTTCTCCCACCTGGTCGCATACACGTCCCGGCGCGCCACGAACAACGTACGGAAGAACCGCACCTTGTCCCGTGCCGAGGACACATGGGTGACCGGCCCTGGTCGCTCCAGGAACAGACCCGACTGCGCAGCCCCGGGCGGACGCGCCTGCTCCGGGGTCAACTCCAGCAGACGCCGCAGTCGCGCATTCTCCGCCCGCAGCCGTACCAGCTCACCATCCGGCGGTTGCGCCGACATGACCACCGTCTCGTCCTACAGCACCAGGCCGCCGAGGACCCGGACCAGGCCGGAGGACCACCGGCGTCGGTGGCTCACCACAGGCACATGCGTGTCAGCGACGACGGAGCGCACCGACTGCTACCCGTCGCTCAGACGCCCGTAACCGCTGCCTCGCCACAGCTCGTCGGACACCGCATCGAAATCCTCCAACGACACGACCGGCCGACCGGGCCTCGCCAGCGCACCGAGCATGCTCCGCCGCGCCGACAACGCGCCCTCGACATGGACCCGGACGCGCTGACCAGGCAGGGCGGGAAGACGAGCCAGGTCGGCGGCCGGGATGGTCACGGCCGAATCCTCGGACACCACCAGCTCCAGATCGAGTCCCGCGTCACTCATCGGAGCAGAATACGTCGCGTTCCCGACGCCGGCGCGCTTCCGGTCGCCAGGAGCTGGATCGGGATCAGCCCGTGGCGTCGTTCCAGCGCGGCGTGGGCGAGTCGAGCTGCAGCGGCCGGGCGTAGGAGACGTCGGTCTCGTCCCATGCGCCCGTGGGGAAGGCAGCCGCCGGCTCACCTCCCGGCCAGTGCGACTCTCCCTCGAGGTCCTCGTCGATGACGGTGCGCCGCACCATGATCCGCCACTCGCCATTCCGCTTCTCGAAACGGTCGATGTAGCGTCCGGCGGTGATCGTGGATCGACCCGGCGAGTGCCGCGGCAGCATGGTGCCGATCACGTAGCTCTCGCAGTGCGCGGTGTCTCCGTCGATCTCGCAGCTATGGCTCGTGATGTTGTGGTTGTGCGCGAAGTACCCCCCGGAGTGCCAGCCGTTCGCCGTCTCGCCGTACTCGGTCCGGGAGTGATCGCCGAACCGTGCTCGTCGGCGCCGTCCTCCCAGAAGCAGCTACTCATCAGCTCCACGTCGTGCCGGTCGTGACCGCGGGACTGGCGCATCACGACGTCGAGGATGGCCTGGCGATCCATCAGGTACTGCACATCGCGGATCAGCTTCTGGAGCTGATCTTCGGAGGTCATGGGTTCAGCCTTCCCTGGTAATGAGCCGGTTCGACCTGCATGAGGTCGCGGAAGGACGGTGGCTGCCGTCCATCCCGGTCCGCGATGCCGTAGTCGCGCGCCACCTCGGCGCCGATCAGCGTGCGCCCGCTCCGGGCGAGAAGGTCGGGATCGTCGTACAGGGCGGCGATGACCTGTCCGGTGAACTCCGGGGTCTCGGCGACGGCCTCGATGTGCGCGAGCCCGCCGTCGGCGGCCGCGATGATGTTCTGGAGGCGTTCGGTGAGCACGGCGCCCATCCAGAGGGACACGGCGGCGACGCCGAAGGGCCGGAAGTCGACCGCCATGTCGGCGGCGAACTTGTCCATGCCGGCCTTGTGCGCCCCCGTAGGCGGGGCCGAACATGTAGTGCACCGCTCCGGGCGCCGACGTGAACACGACCAGGCCGCGCCCGCGTTCGATGAGCAGCGGCGCCGCGTAGTAGGCGGCGACCAGGCCACTGCGAAGCCCGACATCGAGCAGGTCGGTGCTCGCCGCGATCGACTTGTCCCAGAACGGCAGGTCGGTCTGGAGCTCGTCGTGGATCAGCGCGGCATTGTTGACCAGGACGTCGAGTCGACCGGCCTCGTCCCGGACCCGGGCGAACAGGGCCTCGACCGCGGCGTCGTCCCGATGGTCGACGGCGACGGCGATGCCTCGCCCGCCCGCGGCCGTGACGCTCTGCGCCGTCTCGTGGATGGTGCCGTGCAGTGCAGCTTGCCCGGTTCGCTGCGTGCGCCCGGTCACGTACACGGTGTACCCGTGCGCGCCCAGGGCGTTCGCGATGCCGCGGCCCGCGCCGCGGCTCGCTCCTGTCACGACGGCGACTCTGACCTCGCTGGGCATGCGCTCAGCATCGGCTGCTCATCCGGACGTTGGCGAGCCCCGCGTCCCGATCAGCGGGAACCGGCCTGACTGGGGTTCGGATCCCCCGCGCTCCCGATATGCCCGGATGGCTATGGCTGTGGCCGAGATCGGCATTGGTCAACATCGCATCGGCACCCGAAGATGTCCCCACACGAGAGGGGTAGCGCCATGAGTGACACCGAGGTCCGCGCGGCCGACCCGACACAGTTCTTCACCTATCGCAATCCGGATGCCTACCACCCCGACTGGCGCGGCTTCTACGATCGCGCATTCGAGCAGCGCGCGGCCGTCACCTCCCGGTTCGCCCACGAGATCGACGTCAGCTACGGCCCCGACCCGCACCAGATCCTCGACGTCTTCCGGCCCGCCCGCACCGGCGCACCGGTGATCGTCTACTTCCACGGTGGCCGCTGGCGCGAGGGCCACCCGGCCTTCTACGACCACTTCGGGCTGCCGTGGTTGGAGGACGGAGCGGTCTTCGTCTCCTGCGGGTACCGCCTCGCTCCCGACTTCACCGTCGCCGACGCTGTCGACGATGCCGCGGCCGCAGTGGCCTGGGTGATCGAGAACGCCGAGCGCCTCGGCGCCGACCCGGATCGGATCACCGTCGCCGGGCATTCCTCGGGCGGGCACCTGGCCGCGATGGTGACGATGACCGGCTGGGCGGCGTTGCCGCCTCTGCACGGCGCGATCTGCATGAGCGCTCCGGTCGACCTGCGGACGCTCGGGATCCCGGATGCGGAGCGGGTGAGCCCGGCGCTGCGGATCACGCACGCGCCGCACGACGTCGTGGTGTCCTACGGCGATCCCGAACCCAATCGCAAGGCCGACGACGACCTGCTGCTGACCCGGCAGGGTGCCCTGCTGGTCGACGCGCTCACCGCTGCCGGTACCGCGCCGACGGCGGTCGTACTCGGTCAACCGGGCATCGGCGCCGACCACATCGCCACGGCCGCGGGCTTCGCCGACCGCTCCTCGCCACTGTTCGCCGCCGCGCACCCGGTCGTGTTCGGCGACGCCGCATGACCACCTCCGCGCGGGCCGGGGTCGGCGACGGCCCGACGACGGTGCCCATCGCCGTGGTCGTGGTCGCGTTCCTCGCCGTGCTCCTCGACGGGTTCGATGCCGCGACGCTGGCGTTCGTGGTCCCCACCCTCGCGAGGGACTGGGCGATCACCCCCGCCGGATTCACCCTGCCGCTGGTGCTGACCAACGTCGGGGTGGTGCTGGGCTACCTGGCCTGCGGCACGCTCGGGGCCCGGTTCGGCCGGCGCAGGCTCCTGGTCGGCGGGCTCGTCGTGTTCGCCGCCTGCACGCTCGTGGTCGCGATCACCCTGCCCGCGCAGTCCGTCCCGCTGCTCACCGTCCTGCGCTTCCTCACCGGCCTCGGCCTGGGCAGCGTCCTGCCGGTGGCCGTCTCGCTGGCCACCACGCACAGTCCGACGCGGCGGCGCGAGCTCGTGTCGGTGATCGTCACGCTCGGGTTGGCCTCGGGTGCCACGCTGGGCGGCTTCTTCGGCGGGCGCCTGCTGGCCGGGGTCGGGGCCGACGGAGTGTTCTGGGTGGCCGGGTTGCTGCCGCTGGTGGTGGCGGGCGCGGCCGCCCGGCTGTTGCCGAGCGAGAGCGGCCTGTCCCAGGACACGGCGCAGGCGCGCCACGACGCCCGCGTCGGGCGGCTCTTCGACGCCCGGCTCCGGACCGACACCGTCCTGCTCTGGGCGTTCTCGTTCCTGGTCTTCGTCGCCGCCTACACCCTGACGTCCTGGGTCCCGACCCTGCTGCTCGGTTACGGGTTCGCTCCGGCCGACGCGCCACTCGGACTGGCCTTCGTCAGCCTCGGCGGGGTGCTCGGCGGCATCGTGCTCATCCCGCTGGCCGCCCGGATCGGCATCACCCGAGCGTTGATCATCATGGCCGTTGTCGGGGCCGCCTGCATGGCGATCGCCGCGCGCGTCGACCTCGGCCACACCGGGCTGCTGCTGGTGCTCGGCGGTGCCGGACTCGGTGTGACCGCGGGCCAGATCGGGCAACTGGCGCTCGCCGTCACCCTGTACCCGGAGAGCACGCGAACCACCGGGGTCGGATGGGCGGCCGCGCTCGGGCGAGCAGGCTCGGTCATCGGGCCGGGCCTGGCCGGAATCCTGCTGGCCCTGGCCCTGCCCGGAGCCGACATCATCCTGATGACCGCAGCGCCGGTACTGATCGCCGGACTCTGCGCGACGGCGCTGTGGCGCCGGACGACATGACCGGCACGCCGTACTGGTTCGACCTCGGCGACGTCGCGGTCGTCCCGGTGGTGGAGACCCCGCGACTGCTGATCGAGCCCTCCGAATGGCGACACCTCGAGGACGGCCCGCAGCTCGGCGAAGTCGGCCAGCAGATCGGGCGGAAACGCGTCGACTACAGCAGCAACGTCGTCCCGACCGGCTCGACAACGTACATCGCCCGGCTACAGGCCGGCCTTGGCGCTGGTGACCTCGAGCGGCTCGTCCTCCGGCGAGGATTCCCCCGTGGCGAGCCCAGCAGCGCGACGCATGGTGCGCCGGTAGGCCGCCGGATCGGTCTGCAGGACCGCGATCCGGCGCCACCGCTCGATGACATCGAGCACCGCACCGAGTTCCAGTGCCACGCGAGCTACGTCCATAGCCGACCGGTACTCGGCGACGAACCGCTCGGCGTCGGGACGACGCAGCCACCGCCGGATCACTACCGGCGACGCACCACCGGCAAGCGGATGCGAGGACGGATCAGGCCGGGCGGCGGTCATGGTCTCGACGGTAGCGCCACCAACCGACGCTGGGCGACTGTCCAGCCCACGTTGTCGTCGGCGTGGTTGTCATTACGCCATCTCGGGTACACGCAGGTGCGCGAGTGACAGCGCGAACTCGCAGGTCTCGACGATCTCCACCCCCGCCTCCCGCGCGCCGGACTCCCGCAACGCGTCCGCCTGGTCGCGGCTGCGTGCCATGGCCTCGAGGCCGTCATAGGTCACCGAGGAGACCGCAAGTCCCGAGTCGTGGTCGATGAGCAGGCTGGCGCTGCAGAACCCGTCGTACCCCTCCAGGACCGGCAACAGGCCCATCCGGTAGACGTCCACCATGCGGTCGGCCTGCTCGGGCGCCATGCGCATCCACGTGGCGCGGACACACGCGCCCGGGTTCGAGGTGTGGTCGCGATGCAGGGCGGCGATCTCCCACTCGTCGACCTGTGGGCGGGCGCCGAGAATCTCGGCGGCGTGGTCGCGGACCGGCCGCAGCTGCTTCTCGCTGGCGCGCATGTCGTCCCTGGTCTGCCAGGAGCTGGTCATGATGCAACGGCCCGAGGTCCGATCGGTCAGCATCGACAGGCCGATGCACCCCTCGATCCCCAGCAGCATCGGCATCACCTCGTCACGCATGTGTGCGATGCCGGCGTCGATCGAATCCGGGTGGGCAAGAACCGTGGTGGAGCGCGCGTACATCGACCCCACCCCCTTCCGCTCGCGGGTGGCGCCCCAGCGGCGCCGCCGGTCCGCTCACCCTCCTCCTGCGCACCCGCCGTGACAACCGCTGCCGCGGGGGCCGATCGACGACTGCTCTACGACGGCCGGGGTGCTACCGACCACCGGAGCCGGGGCAATCGTGAGAGGGCGTGCCATGACTGCCTGTCACCTCGATTGGCGCCTTGACCCACTGTGACGCGCACAACTACGATGGCGGCCCTAACGTTCGTTAGGTCAGCTCTTCCGTCCCTGTCGAGAGAGGCGAACCGCCATGGATGTCGGTGTCCTGCTTGTGTTCCAGAACTGGCACGAGGACCTCAGCGACGCGGAGATGTTCCGCCAGGAAGCAGAGCTGGGCGTGCTCGCCGAGGAGTACGGCTTCGACTCCGTCTGGGCCGCCGAACACCACTTCGACGACTACTCGATGTGCCCGGACAACCTGCAGCTGATGAGCTATCTGGCCGCCCTCACGAGCCGGGTCAAGCTGGGCACCGGCGCGGTGATCCTGCCCTGGAACGACCCGCTGCGGGTCGTCGAGAAGGTCACGATGCTCGACATCCTCTCCGAGGGCCGGGCGATCTTCGGGATGGGCCGCGGGCTGGCGAAGATGGAGTACGAGGGCTTCCGCCAGGACATGAACGAGTCGCGCGGGCGGTTCGACGAGGCCGCCCCGATGATCCTGCGCGGCCTGCAGAACGGCTACGTCGAGAACGACGGGCCCTTCTACCCCCAGCCCCGGATCGATGTGCGCCCCGCGCCGGAGGCGGGCCGCGGCTGGGGCGACCGGCTCTACGGCGTCGCGATGTCCCCGGACTCGGTGCCCGCGGTGGCCAAGGTCGGCGCCCGGATGATGACGTTCATGCAGTACCCGGCCGAGCAGCACGTGCCGGCCATGGAGCGCTACCGCCAGTGCTACCGGACCGAGCACGGCACGGAGCCCGGCCCGATCCTCACCCAGGACTTCATCTACTGCCACGAGGACCCCGAGGTCGCCGAGCAGACCGCCCGCGAGTACCTCGCGAAGTACTTCCTCTCGGTGGTCAAGCACTACGACTTCGCCGGGAAGCACTGGCGGGAGACGAAGGGCTACGAGGCCTACCAGGCGGGTGCGGACATGATCCGCGAGGCCGGGATGGAAGCCGCCGCCGGCGGCTACGCCGACACCCAGATCTGGGGGACGCCGGACCAGATCGTGGAGAAATACCGCCACCGCCTCGAGCTGTTCGGCGACCACCAGCCGAACGTCGCCCCCTCGTTCGCCGGGCTCCCGTTCGACAAGGTGCGGGCCAGCCTGAAGCTCTTCGGGGAGAAGGTGGTCCCCGAGCTGAAGAAGATGGGCGTGAAGGCGCCGGTCCCCGCCTGATCGGACCACCGGCGGGCCCGGCCCGGCTCCGCCGTCCCGACGCTCGCAGCAGGGGGAACGATGACGGGGTCTCCGGTCATGAACGCCGATCGGGGCGAGCGGGTGCCCGCCCGGGCGGGCACCCGCAAGGCTGAGATCGTCGCCCTGGCCAGCCGGATGTTCCGGGAGCACGGCTACCACGGCGTCGGCATGCGCGCGCTCGCCGACGCGGCCGGGATGCAGGCCGCATCGCTCTACCACCACTTCCGCAACAAGGAGGAGCTGCTACTCCAGACGATCTATGTCGTCGACCGCGACATGGTCGTCGAGCAGATGCCCCTGCTGGACGGCCCGGGTGGCCACGGCGAGCGGATGGCCCGGCTCGTCCGCGCCCACGTGACGCACATCGGTGTCAACCGTGACGCGTGGTGGGTGGCCGGACGCGAGCTGCGCGCACTGTCCCCGGACCGGCTGGAGGCCGTGCAGGGCTACCGCCGCCAGTACCAGCACCGGATCGCCCGGCATCTCGCCGAGGGAGTCGAGGCGGGTGAGTTCGACTGCCCGGACCCCGGCCTGGCCTCCCTGGCGATCCTCGACCTGATCAACGGACCCAACGAGTGGTTCGACCCGTCCGGCCGGCTGACGATCGACGAGATCGCCGACCGGTACGCGGACATGGTCGTCCGCCATCTGACCCCGGCCGTCCCGTCAGACGGGAACGGCCCGACCACGAGGTGAACCATGAGCACACTCGAGGAGCGCAACAAGCAGACCGTCACCGAGTTCATGGAGGTGTTCTCCAGCGGTGACGTCGACGCGATCCTGTCCCGGATGACCGACGACGCGACCTGGTGGGTCGCCGGGAACATCCCGGGGATCTCCGGCACCAAGGACAAGGCGGGATTCAAGGACATGGTGTCCGGGATCGCCGAGTCCACCACCTCCGGCGCGATCCGGCTGACCCCGCTGGCGTTCACCGCCGAGGGCGACCGGGTGGCTGCGGAGACCGAGTCCTACACCGAACTCAAGAACGGCCGCGTCTACAACAACCTGTATCACTTCCTGTTCACCGTGCGGGACGGGAAGATCTCCTCGGTGAAGGAGTACCTGGACACCGAGCACACCACAGCGGTGTTCGTCGCTCCCTGACAGCGCAACACGAGAGCGCCCCGCAGCGGTCCGTCCGCCGCGCGGCTCAGGTCCGCAGGGCGACCGGGTTGGTGAGCCGGCCGATCCCGTCGATCTCGACGGTGACCCGGTCCCCGGGCGCCATCGGCCCGACGCCGGCGGGGCTGCCGGTGAGCACGACGTCGCCCGGCCGGAGCGTGATCCACCGCGTGACGTGGGCCAGGATCCGGGGCACAGAGAAGATCATCTGCCCGGTGTCGGACCGCTGCACGGTCCGGTCGCCGATCGACGTGGTCAGGGACCGGCCGGCGTATCCCCGCTCCCCCAGGTCGGTCTCGATCCACGGGCCGAGCGGGCAGAAGGTGTCCGCGCTCTTCGCCCGGGTCCACTGGCCGTCGCCGCGCCAGTCGTCGGCCGTGACATCGTTGGCGCAGGTCAGGCCGTAGACGTAGCGCAGGGCGTCGTCCTCGGGCACGTCCCGGGCGGTGCGGCCGATGACGACCGCGAGCTCGCCCTCGTACTCCAGGCGCCGCACCTCGCGCGGGTGCAGGACCGGCTCCTCCGGCCCGACGACGGCGTTCGGCGCCTTCAGGAACAGCGCCGGTTCGACCGGGTGCGGGCGTCCCTTCTCGGCGACCTGGCAGGCGTAGTTGCTGCCCACACAGACGATCGTCCGCGGCTCACACGGGGCGAGCAGCCGGACCTCGTCGAGACGCGCGACGACCTCCCCCGTCTCCGCCGCCCGCACCACGTCCCCGCCGCCGGTCGCGTCGACGACCCCGGCACCGGTGCTGCCGTCCAGGGCGTACCGGACGATCCTCACGAGGGGAGCGCGGAGCGCAGCAGCTCCAGCGGGTGCCAGGCGGTCCGCCCCGAACCGTGGAAGATCTGCTGCCGGCAGGACACACCGGTGGCCGCGACCAGCACGTCCTCGGCCTCCCGCTCGATGGCCGGGAGGAGCCGGTCCCGCCCGACCGTCATCGACGTCTCGTAGTGCTCGGCCTCGAAACCGAACGACCCGGCCATCCCGCAGCAGCCGGAGTCGATCTCGGCGACCTCCAGGCCGGGGATCCGGCGCAGCAGCGCCATCGTCGACGCGGTCCCGACCTCGGCCTTCTGGTGGCAGTGCCCGTGGAAGACCACCCGCCGCCCGGCCAGCCAGGACGACGGCGACAGCGTCAACCGGCCCGCGTCGATCGCCTCCACCAGCAGCTCCTCGACCTGCCGGACCCGCTCCCCGACCCGGCGCACCTCCGGCCGGTCGGGTAGCAGCGAGAGCGTCTCGTCCCGCAGCGTGAACACGCACGACGGCTCACAGCCGACGATCGGTGAGTCCGGCTCGGTGTTCGTGCTCAGCGACGCGACCAGGCCGGACGCCTTGGCCCGGGCGTCGTCGACCATGCCCTTGGACAGGCTGGAGCGCCCGCAGCAGCCGCCGCCGGCGAGCTCGACCCGCCAGCCCGCGGCCTCCAGCAGCTCGATGCCGGCCCGCCCGATGTGCGGCTCGGTGTAGGTGGTGAACGAGTCGGCCAGCCAGTTGACGGTGCCGGTCCGCCCCGTTCCGGCCTGCGCCGTGCCGGGGACCGGCGTCGCGCGGCGGCGGTGCCAGCGCACCAGGTTGTTCCGGGCGAACCGGGGCAGCGGGCGGGCCGCGGTGATCCCGACGGTCCGCTCCGCGAGCGCCCGCAGCGGCCGGAACCGCCCGGGCAGGTTCGACAGGGGCGCGGTCGCCGAGCCGAGCCGGTTGAGCGAGCGGATCGCGCCGAACAGCCGCGAGCGCAGCGGGGTGCCGTGCGCCTCGTGCTGCTGGTGCAGCGCCTCGGCCTTCAGCGACGCCATGTCGACGCTCATCGGGCACTCGCTCTTGCAGGCCTTGCACATCAGGCAGAGGTCGAGGATCTCGTGCAGCCGGTCGCCGGCCAGCGCGGCCGCCGGATTCGGCTCGGAGAGCGCCTTGACCAGGGCGTTGGCCCGGCCGCGGGTGGAGTCCTCCTCGCGCAGGGTGGCCTGGTACGAGGGGCACATCACCCCGCCAGTGGTCTTGCGGCACAGCCCGATGTTCATGCACCGGTCCGCCACGTCCCGCATCCCCGCGCCGGGGCCGCCGATCACCTCGAACGACAGCGCGGTCCTCAGGGACGGGGCCTGCGGCAGCGCGTCGCGGTCGCGCAGGTTCTCGGTCATCGGCGGCGCGTCGACGATCTTGCCCGGGTTCATGACGCCGGCCGGGTCGAACAGCTGCTTGACCCGGCGCATGGCCTCGTAGAGCTCGTCGCCGAAGATCTCCCGGTTGAACTCGGAGCGGGCCAGGCCGTCGCCGTGCTCGCTGGAGTTGACGCCGCCGTACTCGGCGACCAGGTTCTTGATCTTCTCCGCGACCGTCCGCATCGTGTCGACCTGCGCCGGGTCGGTGAGGTCGACGAACGGCCGGATGTGCAGGCAGCCGACCGAGCAGTGACCGTAGAACCCGGCCTCCAGGGCGTGCTCGTCGAGGATCTGCTTGAACCGCTCGGTGTAGGCGGCGAGGTGCTCCGGGGCGACCGCGGTGTCCTCGATGAACGCCAGCGGGCGCTTCGTCCCCTCCCCCGCGGCCATCAGCAGGCCGAGGCTGGACTTGCGGACCTTCAGCAGCGCCACCTGCTGGGCCGGGGTGACCAGCTTGAGGGTGTGGTAGCCGTGCCCGTTGCGCTCCCACAGGGCGGCAACCTGATCGACCTTCTCGACGAGCTCGGCCTCGTCGTCGCCGGAGAAGGAGACGAACAGCAGGGCCGCCGGGTCGCCGATCAGGTAGTTGCCCAGGTCGGCGTACTCGATCTTCTCCCGGGACAGGTCGAGGATCGTCTTGTCCATCATCTCGACCTGGTGCGGGGCGCAGCTCAGGGCGTCCATCGTCGCCGAGATCGCGCCGTGCGTGGTCGCGAAGTGCCCGACCGCGTACACCGTCCGCTTCGGCTTCGGCACCAGGTCGACGACGGCGCGGGTGGCCAGCACCAGCGTCCCCTCCGCCCCGACGACGAACTTCGCCAGGTCGAACGGGTTGGCCTCGCCATAGCCGGCGAGCCGGTCCAGCCGGTAGCCGCAGGCCCGCCGCCAGAACAGCGGCATGCCCTCGGCGATCGCCTTCTCGTGCGCGGTGACCAGCTCGGGCAGCTCGCGGTAGATCCGGCCCTCGAGCGTGTCCGCCGCCGCGCGGCGCAGCCGCTCGGCCTCGTCGACCGGCTCCAGCCGGGCGGTGGACCCGTCCGAGAGCACGACGTCGAGCGCGCGGATGTGGTCGATCGTCATCCCGAAGGTGAGCGAGCCGCTGCCGGCGGAGTTGTTGCCGAGCATCCCGCCGATCGTCGCCCGGTTGCTGGTCGACGTGTCCGGGCCGAACATCAGGCCGTGCGCGGCGGCAGCCGCGTTGAGCTGGTCCTGCACCACCCCGACCTCGACGACGGCGGTCCGGGCCACCGGGTCGAGCTCGACGATCCGGTTCATGTGCCGGGACGTGTCCAGCACCAGGCCGGGGCCGACGGTCTGGCCGGCGAGGCTGGTCCCGGCCCCGCGCGGGACGACCGGCAGGCCGAACTCGCCGGCCGTCCGGACCGCGGCGGCGACGTCGTCGTGGTCGAGCGGGAAGACCACGCCCGCCGGCGTGATCGAGTACATGCTGGCGTCCCGGGAGAACAGGTGGCGGGTGTAGTCGTCGAAGGCGACCTCCCCGCGCACCCGGGTGCGCAGCACCTGCTCGAGGTCCGCTGCGGGGCGGGCGTCGGTGGCGGCGGCGATCGGTGCGGCGGTCATGCGGTGGTGAGTCCTCTCGCGCGGGTTCGGCCGGGTCTCGGGGGTGTTCAGTCGACCTGCAGCCGCTCCAGCGCGGCCTCCATCCCGGCCGGATCGGCCGGCACGCCGGACAGGTTCAGCCCCATCTGGACCCCGGCGAGGGTCCCGGCGAGCGTGAGGTCGTTGAAGGCGCCCAGGTGCCCGATCCGGAAGATCTTCCCGGCGAGCCTGCCCAGCCCGGCCCCGAGCGACATGTCGAACCGGTCGAGGACGACGCCGCGGACCTTGTCCGCGTCCACCCCCTCGGGGACGAGCACCGCGGTCAGCGAGCCGGAGTACTCGCGCTCGTCGAGGCAGAGCACCTCCAGGCCCCAGCCGCGGACGGCCGCCCGGGTCGCCTCGGCGTGCCGGGCGTGCCGGGCGAACACGTTCGGCAGGCCCTCCTCGTGGAGCATGCGCAGGGCCTCGCGCAGCCCGTACATCAGGTTGGTGTTCGGGGTGTAGGGGAAGAAGCCGCGCTCGTTGGCGGCGAGCATCGGGGCCCAGTCGAAGAACGTCGAGCGCAGGCCCGCAGTCTGCGACGCGGCGAGCGCCTTGTCGCTGACCGCGTTGAAGCTCATCCCGGGCGGGAGCATCAGCCCCTTCTGCGACCCGGCGACGGTGACGTCGACGCCCCACTCGTCGTGCCGGTAGTCGATCGACCCCAGCGAGGAGATCGTGTCGACCAGCAGCAGGGCGGGGTGCTCCGCCGCGTCGATCGCCGCGCGCACGTCGGGGATCCGGCTGACGACCCCGGTCGAGGTCTCGTTGTGCACCACGCACACGGCCTTGATCCGGTGCGCGGTGTCGGCGGCCAGCCGCTCCGCGACGACGGCCGGGTCCGCCCCGTGCCGCCAGTCGCCGGGCACGAAGTCCACCTCGAGCCCGAGCCCGCGCGCCATCTCCTGCCAGAGCGTCGCGAAGTGCCCGGTCTCGAAGCACAGCACGGTGTCCCCGGCGCCGAGCGTGTTGCGCAGCGCGGCCTCCCACGCGCCGGTCCCGGTGGCCGGGTAGATGATCACCGGGTTCGTCGTGCCGAAGACCGGCCGCACGTCGTGCAGCAGCTCGAGGGCGAGCGCCTGGAACTCGGGACCACGGTGGTCGATGGTGGGCGCCGACATCGCCCGCAGCACCGGGTCCGGCACGTTGGTCGGGCCCGGGATCTGCAGGAAGTGGCGGCCTGCGGCATACGTCATCTGTCCTCCGACACTCGCCTCTGAGTGGTTTCGCATGGCGGAAGTTTGGTCCCGCCGGTCAAACGGTATACCGTGTACCGGGTCGCTGTCGAGGGGGTCTCCCGGGCCGGGCGCCAGGGGTTGACACTCCGGATGTGACCCGGCTAATACTCGAATAAGGAACGGCTTTTCCGTCATGCGGAATTGTCGCCCCTCGCTGTGCACATTGCATTCCCGTCCCCTGCGTCACCGTCGACCTCAGAGGATCCGCCCCGATGTCCATACAGCTAGTCACGATCGTCGCACTGGCGCTCGTATTCCTGATCGCGACCGTTCTTCCCGTCCACATGGGCGCGCTCGCCTTCGTGGCGGCCTTCATCGTCGGAACGGTGTTCGTCGGTGAGGACACCGACGACATCGTCGCCGGATTCCCCGGCGACCTGTTCATCATCCTGGTCGGGGTGACGTTGCTCTTCGCGATCGCGAAGGGGAACGGCACCGTCGACCGGCTCGTACAACTCGCCGTGCGGGCGGTCGGAGGCCGGATCGCCCTGATCCCGTGGGTGATGTTCGGCGTCACCGCCGTCATGACCGCGTTCGGCGCGGTCGTCCCGGCCGCCGTGGCGATCATCGCCCCGATCGGCATGGGATTCGCGCTCCGCTACCGCATCAACCCGATGCTGATGGGCCTGCTCATCATCAACGGCGCGAGCGCAGGCGGATTCTCGCCGATGAGCATCTTCGGCAGCATCACGAACGGCGTCGTGGAACGGAACAATCTCCCCGGCAACCCGGTGCTGCTGTTCGCGTCGTCGTTCGTGTTCAACCTCGTGCTGAGCGTCGTCGTGTTCCTCCTGTTCGGCGGGCGCGAGCTGATGCGCCGTTCCGCCCAGATGGCCTCCGACACCGGTCCCACCGGCGGCACCGCACCGACCGGCCGCGGCATCTCCACCGAACCCGTCACCGCGGTGGTCGCCGGCTCCGGCGGCACGGCGGTCGCGACCGGCGGCACGGGCGCCGGAGCCCCGGCGCCGTCCGGTGCCGGGGGCGGTGCACCGGTCGCCACGGACCCCGCCGCGGACGACGACCCGATGCGGTTGCAGCCGCTGACCCGGGACCACGTGTTCACGCTGATCGGTCTGGCGGCCCTGGCCGTCGGGGCACTCGCATTCGGCCTCGATGTCGGGTTCACCGCGCTCACCGTCGCCGCGGTGCTGTCGCTGATCTCGCCGACCTCGGCGAAGGCGGCCGTCGGGCAGGTGGCCTGGCCGACCGTGCTGCTGATCTGCGGCATCGTCACGTTCGTCTCGCTGATGGAACGCGTCGGCACCATCGACTGGCTGGGCAACCTGGTCACCCGGATCGGGGCCCCGCTGCTCGCGGCGATCATCATCTGCCTGATCGGCGGGATCGTGTCGGCGTTCGCCTCCACCACCGGGATCCTCGGCGCCCTGATCCCGCTCGCCGTCCCGTTCCTGCTGGCCGGCGAGGTCGGCGCGGTCGGCATGATCATCGCGCTGGCCATCTCGTCGTCGGTGGTCGACTCGTCGCCGTTCTCCACCAGCGGTGCCCTGGTCGTCGCGAACTCGCCGGACGAGGAGAACGAGAAGGTGTTCCGCGGCCTGATGATCTGGGGCTTCTCCATGTGCGCGCTGGTACCGCTGGTGAGCTGCCTGTTGTTCGTCGTCCCGGGCTGGCTGTAGCGCACCGGTGAACACCTCGGAGCACGGCACGTCCGGCGTGCAGTCCGTCGCCCGCGCCTTCGCCCTGCTCGAGGTCATGGCGGAGGCCGGGGCGAGCTGTCGGTCAGCGAGCCGGCCGTCGCGACCGGGCTGCCGCTGCCGACGATCCACCGGATCGTCCGGACGCTGCAGGACCTCGGGCAGGTGCACCAGCTCGCTGACCGCCGCTACACGCTCGGGCCGCGGCTGGTCGGGCTGGGCGAGCGCGCCTCCCGGATGCTCGGGCTGCGCGCCGGGGAGAGCCCTGAACGCGCTCGCCGAGACGATCGGCGAGACCGCCAACCTGACCGACCTGGCCGCGGCCCGCGCTCGCGGCCACGCCCTGGACGACGAGGAGCACGAGCCCGGCGTGTTCTGCGTGGCCGTCCCGGTGCCGGGGGCGCCGTCACCGACGGCGCTGTCGGTGTCCGGCCCGACCACCCGGTTCTCCCGGGAACGGGCCGGCGCGGCCGCGGCGCTGCTGCAGGCCGCGGCCGCCCGGCTGACCGGTCAGTTCGCCTGCCCCGAGCCCGGCCCGGCCCGGCGCCGGGAGAGCCACTCCTCGGACTCCGGTGTGCCGCCGTCGAGCCGGTCGACGACGTCGACCAGGAAGCTGCCGTGACCGTGGCCGGCCAGCGCCGCCAGCACCGCGTCCGGGTCCCCGGCCTCGACGATCTCGAGCAGCTCGCGGTGCCGCTCGACGTTCTGCATCAGGCTCTCGCGGTCGCGCCGGGCGGAGCGGTTGAGCGCCATGCACAGCTGCATCTGCAGCGACAGCGACCGGTAGGCCTCGGTCAGCCGCCGATGCCCGGCGACCGCCACGATCGAGAGGTGGAAGTCGTACTTGCGCTGGGTGAACACGCCCTCGTCGCCGGCCCGGCCGGCGTCGGCGAAGGCGGCGAGCGCGTCCCGGCAGGCGAGGAGCCGCTGCTCGTCGCGGACCGGCACGCCCAGCCGCACCGCGAAGGCCTCCAGCTCCTCGCGCAGCGTCACGATCTCGTAGATGTCGTGCCGGGTCAGGCTCCGCACGGCCACGCCGCGGCGGGGATGGGCGACGACCAGGCCCTCGTGTCCGAGGGTCTGCAGCGCCTCCCGCAACGGTGGGCGAGACACCCCGAGTCGCTCGGTCAGCTTCGACTCGACGAGCCGCTCCCCCAGCGCCAGCTCGCCGGAGAGGATCATCCGGCGCAGCGCCGAGGTCGCCAGCTCGGCCATGCTCGGCGGGACGACGATCCGGTCCCGGCCACCGATCTCGACGGCAGTCATCGCGGCTCCTCTCCGTTCCAGTTCTGTATACCGTATAGCAACCAGCAATGACGACAGGGAGTAGGCACAGCATGACCCAGGAGCCACCACTCAGCGGGATCCTCGTGCTCGAGGTCGGAGCGTTCATGGCCGCGCCGTTCGCCGCCATGCAGCTGGCCGACCTCGGTGCCCGGGTGATCAAGGTGGAGCCGCCGGACGGCGGGGACCAGACCCGCGCCAGCGGGCCGTTCGTGGACGGCGAGAGCTCCCCGTTCCTGCGTCTGAACCGGAACAAGGAGTCGGTCGTCCTCGACCTCAAGCAGCGGGCCGACCACGACGCGTTCCTGCGGATGGTCGACCGGGCCGACGTCGTGGTGGAGAACATGCGGCCCGGTGCGATGGCCCGGCTGGGTCTAGACCAGGCCGCGCTGCGCGAGCGGAACCCGCGCCTCGTCGTCGCGTCCGCATCCGGGTGGGGGCAGGACGGCCCGGCCGCCGACCGGCCCGGGCTGGACATCATGGCGCAGGCCGCCAGCGGGCTGATGAGCGTGACCGGGTTCCCGGACGCTGAGCCGGCCAAGGTCGGGGTACCGGTCTGCGACCTGGTCACCGCGCTGTACGTGGCGCTGGCGGTGACCGCGGCGCTGCGCGAGCGGGACCGCTCGGGGACCGGCCAGCACATCGACGTCTCGCTGCTGGAGTCCGGGGTCTCGCTCGCCGTCTGGGAGGCCGGGATGTGGTTCGGTGACGGTGCGGTCGCGACCCGGCAGGGCTCGGCGCACCAGCGCTACGCCCCCTACCAGGCGATCCGCACCGGCGACGGGTACGTGACGGTCGGGGCGAACACGCCGCGGCTGTGGTCGGCGCTGTGCTCCGCGCTGGACCTGGAGAAGCTGCTCTCCGATCCGGACTTCGCGGACCCGTCGGCCCGGCAGGCGAACCGGGCCGAGCTGATCGGGCGGATCGAGGACGTGACGACGACGATGACCTCGGCCAAGGTGATCGACCTGGTGCGCGCCGCCGGCGTGCCGTGCGCGCTGATCGCCGGCTACGACGACGTGTTCACCGACCCGGTGCTCGGCGAGCGGGGCTTCTTCTGGGACGCGCCGCACCCACGGGTCGGGCCGGTGCGCCAGCTCGGGTCCCCGATGCGCTTCTCCCGGACACCGGTCCGCCGCGCGCAGGCCGGACCGTCCCTGGGTTCGGCCACAGCGGACGTGCTGGCCGAGTTCGCCGGGCCGGAGGCCATCTCGTGAGCGACACCGTGGACACCGACGTCGAGACCCGGGTCGAGGACGGCGTGCTGACCGTGACGTTCCGGCGGATCCGTCAGCACAACGCACTGACCTGGGCGATGTACGACGCCCTGGTGGCAGCCTGCGAGCGGGCCGACGCCGACGGCGACGTCCGCGCGCTGGTGGTCCGCGGTGACGGCGGGAAGGCGTTCGTCGCAGGCACCGACATCTCCCAGTTCCGGTCTTTCGGGTCCGGGCGGGACGGGGTGGACTACGAGCACCGGGTGACCGCGATCCTGGACCGCCTGCGCGCGGTGACAGTACCGACGGTCGTCGCGGTGCAGGGGTACTGCGTCGGCGGCGGCATGGGGATCGCGTGCGCGGCCGACCTGCGGATCGCGACGCCCGGCTCCCGGTTCGGGGTACCGATCGCCCGGACGCTGGGCAACTGCCTGTCCGCCGGGACCCTTGCGCTGCTGGTGGAGGCGCTCGGGAAGCCGCTGACGGTGGATCTGATGCTGACCGGGCGGCTGCTGGAGACCGAGGAGGCTGCGCGGGTGCCCGGGTTCCTGCACCGGGTCGTCGACGACCTCGACGACGGTCTGGCCGAGCTGCTCGGCCGGCTCACCGCGAACGCCCCGCTCACCCAGTGGGCGACCAAGGAGCTGCTGCGGCCGGGCACCGACGAGGAGGCCGTGGTCGCCCGGGTCTACGGCTCGCAGGACTTCCGGGACGCCGTCGCCGCGTTCGGCGACCGGCGCACCCCGGAGTGGACGGGATCCTGACCGGTCACCCGAGCCGGCTCAGCGCGGCCGGCAGGTCCCGGGCGTCGGTCACCTCGATGTCCGGGACCGGTCCGGCCGGGTCGTGCCGGTGTCCCTGGCGGACCAGCCGGACGGTGGCGATGCCGGACTCCAGGGCGCCGCGGACGTCGCGGGCCGACGCGGCGACGTGCACCAGCTCCCCCGCCCGCTCGCGGGCCCGCCGGTAGATCGCCGCGTCCGGCTTGTAGGCCCGCAGCCGCTGCGAGGTCAGCACCAAGGCCGGGTCGACCAGGCCGTATGCCCGGGTGGCCGCGGCCAGATCGTCGTCGACATTGGACAGGATGCCGACCCGGGCCCGCTCCGCCACGTCCCGGACGCCCTCGGCGACGTCCGGCCACAGCGGCCAGTCCCCGACGGTGCCGTGCACCCGGGCCAGGTCTGCGCCCGGGTCGGCGGCCAGTCCGAGCTCGCCGTAGGCGGCGGCCAGCGCCCGCCGGGACAGCTCGCGGAACGACACCCACGGGCCGGTCGGCGTGGTGCGCTGGGCCTCCTTGTTGTGCCGGTCCCAGACCTCGTAGAGCTCGGCACCGGTGCTGTTCAGCCCCGCTCGCCGGCGATCCCGCCGAACGCCGCCGAGGCGCCGGTGCGGGAGTCGGTCAGGGCGCTGAACAGGTCGAACGTGACGATCACGGGTCCTCCGGGTAGCTACGTAGCGCACGGTTCGCGATGTCGATCCTGGCCACCGCGGTCGCGGCCAGTCCACCGGTGACCAGCGCGACCGCGCCGAGGTCAGCGTGGCGACCACACCGTCGCGGAAGTTCCCGAGCTCCGGCCCGGCGAGCGCCAGGCAGGCCAGCACGAGCCAGAGCGACCCGGAGAGCCGTCCACGACGCGCTTCGCCGGTCCCTGTCATGGCTTGTCGGGAATTTCGACCACGCTCAGCGCGGACTCCAGGCCCGCGAAGTCGTCGCCGCTACGGGTCACCAGCGCCACGCCATGGCGTGCCGCAGTTGCGGCGATCTGCAAGTCCAGCCGACGTGGTCGCGGGTTGCGGCCGTGCTGGCGCACGAGGGTGGCCAGTGCCCCGTAGTACTCGGCGGTGGCCACGTCGAACGGCAGCACCTCGAACCGGTCCAGGGTCGCCTGCACGCGGCGGCGCCGGTACATCTGCACGAGCGGATCAGCCGCGGCGGTCACCCCGTACTGCAACTCCCCGATCGTCACGGCCGATACCGCAACCTCGTCGGCGACCTCAGAGATCTGCGCTGCCGGGAAGTCGATCACCACCGACGTGTCCAGCAGGGCTCGACGCGGCCCGCCTGTCGTCAACGCCCCTCCCGGTCGAACGGGTCGGCGAGATCGTCCGGACCGAAGAACTCATCAGCCGCAGCCAGGTCAGCCTGCCACGCCGCCGGGTCCGGCACCGGCTCCGCGGCGAACACCTCGGCCAGCTCGGCGACCGGCACGAACCGACGTCTCCCCGTGCCCTGCCGGTGCGGCACCACGTCGGCTACCGGACGACCGTTGACGGTCACCACGAAGGACTCGCCCTCGGCTACCCGACGCATGACCGCCGCGTTGTCGTTGCGCAACTCGGATTGCCGAATCTCCACGCTCATAGCATAAATATAGCATTCTCATAGCGCATTGCTGGCGATCAGCCTCGCAGGGCGTCCATGCAACGGACAGCTGCGACGGCACGCCCACCACCGGACCACCGGAGGGTGTCGCGTCGATCAACTCCGGGTCGTCTTGGAGTGCTCCCGGGAGCGGGCATTCGAGTTCTCGCGAGCGTTGAACGGATCGACCGCGTCGGGCGGCGCACTTCAGGGGAGGAGTTCCGCGACCATGTCGGCCAGGTCGTGTGCGCCCAGCGCACGTGGGAAACGAGCCGCGATCTCACCGTGCAGATCTCGGACGGCGTCCGCGAGCGCGGGTGACTGGTACGCGACCGCCGCCCGCCCGGCGCGCATGGCGGCGTCGCCGGCCCGGTCGACGTCGGGACGCCGCGTTCGGCGTCACCGGCGCGATCTGCCGCAAGCTGGGCCGGGAGAACCTCAAGCGGATCTTCGTGTCGACGGCCCAGGTGACAGCAGCCGTGCTCGCCATCGTCGGACCGGCCTACGTGTTCACCCAGATGCTCGTGGTGGCGCGGGTGCCGGACGCGGTCGCGTCCTTCGTCGTCGGCCTCGAGGTCTCGCCGTACCTGGTCATGGCCGGGATCATGGTGGTCCTCGTGGTGCTCGGCTGCCTGGTGGACGCGGCGTCGCTGCTGCTGGTGGTCACCCCGATCCTGGTCCCCGCGGTGACCGAGCTCGGCTTCGACCCGCTCTGGTTCGGGGTGCTGCTCGTGATCAACCTGGAGATGGCGGTGATCACGCCTCCGGTGGGGCTGAACCTGTACACGATGAAGTCGGTGGTGCCCCAGCTCGATCTCGCCGAGATCTTCCGCGGGGTCGCCCCGTACATCGCGATCGAGGCAGCCCTGCTCGCGGTGATGATCGCCGTGCCCGAGATCGCCACCTTCCTGCCGAGCCTGCTCGAATGAGTTCCCCGGCGCGCTGGCCGGTCCCCATCACGCGACCTGGACGGTGGTGCCGGGCAAGACCAGCCGCACCGCCACCTCGGGTGCGATCTCGGTGAGCGCGTCGGCGAACCTCCGCGGGTCGGTGTTGCCGCGGGTGATCATGCGGTCGCCGAGCCGGCCGCTCCGTCAGCGTCCCGTCGGCCAGCGCACCAGGGCGGCGCGGGCGAGGGTGACGCCCTCCGGCGTCAGCCGTTCAGGCTCGCGGTACCGCCTGCCGGTGACCGCACCCAACCGCTGCAGCATGGCTCGCGTCCCGTGTGCGGCGACGGACGCGTCGCCGGACGTGAGCGGGGTGTCGTCGCCACGCACCCATCCGATTGCCTGCAGCGTCCGCGCGACGTCGCCGTCGAGGTCCTCGGTCGACCCAGCGGCAACGCCGATCAGCAACAGGAGCCCCGCCTGGTCCTCGCGTGCGTCTCGCGACCTCGGCGGAAGCTGCCCGGCCAGGTGCCACCACAGCCCCACCGGGTCGGCGCGCAACTTCCGGGCGCGCGCGGTGAGCAGCAGCGTGCCGCGATACTTGCGCACCAGCCCCGCCGTCCGCGCGGACTCGCGCAGCGCCAGCACCGGGACGGTCTGGTTCTCCCGATTGTGCTTTCCGATCCACTCGTCGGCGAGTCCCAGCTCGGCCACCGCCGCTTCGACGTGCGCCGGAGGCAGGTAGCCCGCCGCGGTCAGGGTGATGCCCTTGTCGCCGACCCGGTCGAGCAGCCAGGTGTAGGGGCGGACCATCCGCTCGGCGGTGTCCGCGTCGACCACCGTCGGCTCGTCGGGCATCGCCCGCCCGATCAGCCGCTGCAGCCGGATGGCTTCCCGGCGGTCCCGCACGGCGTGCACGAGATCCGCGAGCGGTCCGGGCAGATCTCCGGCGGGCCACGCCGCGGGCCCGAGATCGGCGAGCTCCGCGTTGATCACAGCGACGTCGAAAGGCGTGGAACTGATCCATGCAGGATCGACCTCGGGCCCGTACATGTCGGCGAACTCGGCACGGGCCTCGGCATGGCCGGAACGGGTCGGGTCGGTGGCCGCGCCGTGCAGCTCGTAGCCACCGACACCGCCGATGTCCTCGGGCGGACCCGACCGCCGGCCCCCGGTGCACACCACTCGCGGCGCCGGCCCTTCCCGCGACAGCACCGCTTCCAGCCGCACCGTGTGCTGCCAGTCGTCGCCGAAGTCGTAGGCATAGAACAGCTTGTCACCGGGGTCGACCAGCACCTCGTCGACGCGGACCTCGCCCTCCGGGATCCCGACCTCGCCCTCGTCCACCTCGAACGGCGACAGGTAGTACTCGGTGTCCCGCCCGTAGTACCCGGTGCCGGAGCCGAAGCGGTGCAGGTGACTGTCGGTCCAGCCGAACGCGACCTGCAGGACCTCGTGCAGCTCGCCCAGGTGCATGTCGGAGGCGAGCTCGAGACGACGCCACAACGGCGGCCTGGTATCGGTGATGTCCACGCGGACCCGATACGTGACGACGTCAGCACGCCGCTCCCGCCGCCGCGACAGCGGGATCGGCCGGTCGAACGAATCGACGCCTATCCGCGGCTGGCCCGCCGCCATCAGCTGCTGCAGCACGGACTGCAGGTCGCCGTGAGACATGCCGGCGAGCTCGTCCTGGAATCGCCGCAGCAACTCGGCCCGCTCCGGTGGCTCGTTGGGTACCCGTGTCACGGGTACCACGCTACGAGGGATCGGTCAGCATGCCGCTGCCGCCCCGTGCCGACGAGATGGTTCGACGCCACGTTACGAGACCGAGGCGGTCCGGCCCGTCAGTAGCCGGCGGAGCAGTGCGGCGGTCTCGGACGGCGTCTTGCCGACCGTGACCCCGGCGGCCTCGAGGGCCTCCTTCTTGGCCTGCGCGGTGCCGGCCGAGCC
>JAKDNL010000494.1 GCA_030451825.1 Pseudonocardia sp.
CCCCCCCCCCCCCCCCCCCCCCCACGGCCGGGTTCAGGCGGTGAGGCTCTCGCACACGGTGAGCAGGCGACGGCGCAGGGGAGCGGCCCGCTCGGCGAAGCCGGCCTGCGCGCGGGCGTACTCGGCGCGCCCGGCCGGGGTCTCGATCCGCACCGGGCGGTAGCCGTACCCGGCGAGGTCGTAGGGGCTGGCCCGCATGTCCAGCTCGCGCACGTCCACGGCCAGCTCGAAGCAGTCGGCCGTCAGCTCCGACGGGCAGCCCGGGGCGAGCTTGTAGGCCCACTTGTAGAGATCCATGTTCGCGTGCAGGCAGCCGGGCTGCTCCAGCTCGGCCTGGCTCTCCCGGGTCGGGGTGATCGCGTTGCGCGGGGCGGCCGGACCGGTGAAGAACCGGTAGGCGTCGTAGTGCGTGCACTGCACCGGCATCGACTCGACGACCTCGTCCGTCCCGGCCGCTCCGAGCCGCAGCGGGACGGCGTCGTGGCGGGGTGCGTCGGTGCGGTAGAGCATCGCCCACTCGTGCAGCCCGAAGCAGCCCAGGCGGGGCGCCCGCGCCACGGTGGCGGTGAGCAGGCCGTGTACGAACCCGGCGGTGGCACACAGCCGCTCCGGTGCGCACGCCGCGTCGAACCGGACACCGGCCCCGTCCCGCCGGTACCCGGGCCGTTCGAGGAACTCGTCGGCGTCGCGCAGCAGGACCCCGGGACCGGGATCCCACTGCTCGAGCCGGACCGGCTTGTGCGAGTAGTAGGTGAACAGGAAGTCCATCACCGGGTGCGGCTCGCGCCGGCGTCGGCGCTCCCGGTGCGGCGCGGTGAACACCGCCATCCGCTCCCGGTGCGCCCGCGCGGCATCCCGCCACCGCGGTCCGCTCAGCGGGCGGCCCGGGGACTCGTCCGTCCCGGCTGCCCGCACCGCAGGGGCGGACGTGCCCGCGCTCACGCCGGGAGCCCGGGGGAGTGGGTGGCGTCGCGGACCGTGCCGACGTAGCGCTCGGTCAGGTCCTCCATGGTCACCAGGCCGACCGTGTTGCCGTCGGCGTCGGTGGCCCTGGCCAGGTGCGCCCGTGCCGTGCGCAGCGTGGACATCGCGATGTCGAGACGGGCCGAGGCCGCGACCTCGGGAAGGCTGCGGATGCGCTGCGGCGGGATCACCGTGGCGGGCCCCTCTGCCAGGTCGAGCACGTCCTTGACATGCAGGTACCCGGTCAGCCGGCCCTGCGTGCCGCGGATCGGGAACCGGGAGTAGCCGGTCTCGGCGACGGCGGTGGTGACCTGCTCGACGGTCGGGTTCGGCGGCAGGGTGACCAGCTCTCCCATGGCGACGACGACGTCGGCGACCGTGGTCTCCGCCGAGCGCAGGGTGCGGGCGATCCGGCTGGACTCGTCGTCGTCGAGCAGCCCCTCACGCCGCGAGTCGGCGATCATCTCGGACAGCTCGCCGGAGGTGAACGCGGCCTCCAGCTCGTCCTTCGGGGTGACCTTGAACAAGCGCAGCGTGGAGTTCGCCATCGCGTTGAACATGTCGATCGCCGGGCGGGCGAGCTTCGTCCAGACCAGGAACGGCGGCACCAGCAGGATCGCCGCGCGCTCCGGGCCGGCGATCGAGATGTTCTTCGGGACCATCTCGCCGAGCAGCATGTGGGCGATCACGACCAGGATGAGCGAGATCGTGAACGCGATCGGGTACACGGCCCCGTCCGGCACGCCGACGGCCTCCAGCGGCGCCTCGATCAGGTGCGCGACAGCCGGCTCACCGAGCCGGCCCAGCAGCAGCGACGCGATCGTGATGCCCAGCTGCGAGGCCGCGAGCATCCGCGAGAGGTCGGCCGAGGCACCGAGCACGGTCCGCGCCCCGGCGGACCCGGCGTCGGCCATCGCCTCCAGCCGGTCCTTGCGCGCGGAGATCAACGCGAACTCGGCGCTGACGAAGAACGCGTTGGCCCCCAGCAGCGCGATCGCGGCGAGGAGCGCGAGCAGATCGGTATTCACGCCGCCTCCGCGGGAAGGAGTGCGTCGGCGGTACTCACGACCGGACCTCCCGACTCTGGGCCCCTGCCCCGACACCGGCCAGCGCGGCGCCGTCGAGGGCGAGGCGCAGCTCGGCGACCCGGTTGCGGTCACGGCGCAGGACGGTCAGGCGCCAGTCGTCGACGAGCAGGTCGTCGCCGACGTCCGGGATCCGGCCCAGGCGGGTCAGCACCAGGCCGGCCAGGGTCTCGTAGTCCCCGTCCGGCATGACGAACCCGGTCGCGTCGGCGACCTCGTCCGCGCGCAACAGGCCGGACACGACCCAGCTGCCGTTGTCGGTGCGGCGCACCCGGGACTGCTCGGCTCGGTCGTGCTCGTCGCGCACGTCCCCGAAGATCTCCTCGATCAGGTCCTCGAGCGTGACCAGGCCCGCGGTACCGCCGTACTCGTCGACGACGACGGCCAGCTGCAGCCCGGATCCGCGCAGCCTGGTCATCAGCGCGTCGCCGTCCAGGGACCCGGGCACGGTCTCCAGAGGCACCGTCATCGACCGCAGAGCGGTGTTCGCGCGCGCCTCGACCGGCACGCCGAAGGCCTGCTTGACGTGCACCAGGCCCAGCAGCACGTCCGGGTCGCCGTCCTGCACGGGGAACCGGGAGAAGCCGCTTCGCCGGGACAGGGCGATCAGGTCGGCCACGGTGTCGTCGCCGTCGATGGTCTCCATCCGCACCCGGGGGGTCATCAGCTCGTCGGCGACCCGGTCGGTGAACCGCAGCGAGCGGTCCAGCAGGGTCGCGGTGCCCTGGTCGATCGTGCCGTGCTCGGCCGAGGACCGGACCAGCGAGCTGAGCTCGTGCGGGGAGCGCGCCGAGCGCAGCTCCTCGGCCGGCTCGACGCCGAGCTTGCGCACGATCGCGTTCGCCGAGGCGTTCAGCGCCCGGATCAGCCACCGGAACGTGGTGGCGAACCCGGCCTGCAGCCACACGACCTTCCGGGCGGTGCCCAGCGGATGCGCGATGGCCAGGTTCTTCGGGACCAGCTCGCCGAAGACCATCGACAACGCGGTCGCGATCACCAGCGCCAGGACCGTGGAGGTGCCGGTGGACAGCCCCGTGGGCAGGCCCAGCGCCTGAAGGCCGGGGTTGACCAGCTCGGCGATGGCGGGCTCGGCGATGTAGCCGGTGGCCAGGGTCGTCACGGTGATGCCGAGCTGGCAGCCGGAGAGCTGGAACGACAACGCCCGGTGGGCCTTCTGCACGGCGCGGGCGCTGCGGTCGTTCGCCTCGGTGACATGCGCGTCGACCTGGCTGCGTTCCAGCGCCGTCAGGGAGAACTCCGACGCCACCGACATCGCGGTGCCCGCCGTGAGCACGGCGACGGCCAGCAGCCCGAGCAGGGACAGCAGGACGGTCATCGGGACGACGACCACGTGGTGCTACTGCAACCCGGCTCGGCGGGTCCTGCGGTGGGCACGATCACTCCTGGGCTAAACGGACGGGACCCGGTCAGCGGCACACGATACGCCGCCACCGGCGGTCCGCCCGTCGGGCGTACCCCGGACGACGTGCGAGCGATGTCACGCCGGCACGGCGCCCGGTGAGGTCTAGGTTGGGTGCCCATGACCTCGGTCCCGACCACGGCATCGATGCCGACGCGGTCCCCGTCCACCCGGGACACCCCGGATGTGGTGGCCCGGTGAGCCTCGATCCCCGCACCGCGCCCGTCCACGACGAGGCGTCCCTCCCGCCGACCCGGCATTCCGGGCTGGCCAAAGGCAGCGCCTCGCCCTTCGTGGACTTCGACCGCCGCGCCTGGTCGCAGCTGGCGGCGGCCTCGACCCGGCTGCCGTTGTCCGCGGAGGAGCTCGACCAGCTGCGCAGCTTCGGCGACTTCGTCGACCTCGACGAGGTCCGCGAGGTGTACCTGCCGCTGTCGCGCCTGCTGAACATGCACGTGCGCGAGGGCGGGCGGCTCTACAACGCCTACCGGCGCTTCCTCGGGGGCAACACCGCGCGGACGCCGTTCGTGATCGGGATCGCCGGGTCGGTGTCGGTCGGCAAGTCCACGACCGCCCGGCTGCTGCGGCTGCTGCTGGCCCGCTGGCCGGAGCACCCCAGCGTGGAGCTGGTGACCACCGACGGGTTCCTCCACCCGAACGCCGAGCTGGACCGGCGCGGTCTCATGCAGCGCAAGGGTTTCCCGGAGTCCTACGACCGGCGCAAGCTGCTGCGCTTCGTCTCCGAGATAAAGGGCGGCCGGCCCGAGGTCAGCGCGCCGGTGTACTCGCACCTGACCTACGACATCGTGCCCGACGAGCGGCAGGTCGTGCGCAGCCCGGACATCCTGGTGATCGAGGGCCTCAACGTCCTGCAGCCGGCCACGTCCGGGGCGTTGACGGTCAGCGACTTCATCGACTTCTCGGTCTACGTCGACGCCGCCACCGCCGACGTGCGGCGCTGGTACGTGGAGCGGTTCCTGCGCCTGCGCGAGACCGCGTTCCGCGACCCGGCCTCGTACTTCCGTCGCTACGCCGAGCTCGACCACACCGCCGCCGTCGCCCGCGCAGAGACGATCTGGGAGGAGATCAACGCTCCGAACCTGCTGCAGAACATCCTGCCCACCCGCAGCCGCGCGACCCTGGTGCTGAGCAAGGGCGCCGATCACAACATCACCCGCGTGCGGCTGCGCAAGCTGTAGGCCCGCTGTCCGTCAGACATAGCATCCCTCGGATACGGCTTTCCGTCGGACACGGCCCGCCCTGGGCCGAGGATCGTTCGCGATGCTGGCACCATGTCGGAATGGGTGGGAACTCCGGGACGGGCACGGTGTCGGACAGGTTTGCCGGCACCGACGAGGAGCTTGCGGCGCGGCTGCGGCTCGCGGTCGGGCGACTGAACCGCCGGATCCGTATCGATGACAAGGAGTCCCTGCCCCCGCTGCAGCTCTCCACCCTGGTCACCGTGGAGCTCATCGGTCCGCTGCGCCTGTCCGAGCTGGCCCGCCGCGAGGCCGTCACCGCCCCGACCATGTCCCGGGTGCTCGCGTCCCTCGACGAGGCCGGCCTGGTGTCCCGGGCGGCCGACCCCGGTGACGCGCGCGGCGTCCTGATCAGCGTCTCCCCGGCCGGCGTCGCCCGTCTGGCCGAGCTGCGCAGCCACCGCACGGCGCTCGTCGCGCGGCGGCTCGCCCGGCTCGACGACGCCCAGCGCGCCGCCCTGGAGGCGGCCCTGCCGGCGTTGGAGGCACTCCTGATCGACGAGGAGGACTAGAGCCCGTGCGCGGATATCGCGGTCAGGGCGACGGTATCCGCGCACGACCGGTGTCGGTCGGGCGACGCCCTATCAG
>JAKDNL010000495.1 GCA_030451825.1 Pseudonocardia sp.
CCCGGCCGGCGACCCAGTCCTGGGGTGAGATCACCACCTCCTCGTCCGGGTCCACGCCGTGGTTCTCCATGCCCCAGCCGGAGTCGTCGAACCAGGTGGCGTAGCGGGGCTGGGTGACGCGCGTTCCGTCGACGAGCCCGTACCGGCCGTCGATCCCGATCACCCCGCCCCAGGTGCGGACGCCGATCACCGGCCCGATCCCGAGGCGCTTGATCGCCGCGGTGACGATGTCGCCGTCGGAGCCGGACAGCTCGTCGGCCAGCGCGACGATCGGGCCGCGCGGCGCGTCCTCCGGGTAGGTGCTGGGCGTGCGGTGGCGCGGCAGGTCCCAGCCGATCACGGTGCGGGCGAGTTTCTCCACGACCAGCTGGGAGGTGTGCCCGCCGCGGTTGCCGCGCACGTCCAGGATCAGGCCGTCGCGCGCGGTCTCGCGGGCCAGGTCGCGGTGCAGCTGCGCCCAGCCGGGCGCCATCATGTCCGGCACGTGCAGGTACCCCAGCCGCCCGCCGGAGCGCTGCGCGACCTCGGCACGGCGCGTGGCGACGCGGTCCTGGTAGCGCAGCTCCTCCTCCGAGCGCAACGGGCGGACGACGATCCGGCGGACCTCGCCGGCATCCTCGCGCTCCGGCCCGGACCGGACGGTCAGCTCGACCAGCCGGTCGGCGCGGTCGAGCAGCAGCGGGGCCGGACCCCACGACGGGTCGACCGGCTCCCCGCCGACCTCGAGGATCACGTCCCCGGCCCGGACGTCGACGCCGGGCCCGGACAGCGGGCTGCGCGCCGCCGGCGCGGAGGACTCCGGGGGCAGCACCCGGCGCACCCGCCAGCCGCCACCGTCCCCCGCCGCCGCGGCCCCGCCGTTCCCGTCCGCGGATTCGCGGTCAGCGGCTTCGGGGGCAGCGGACTCGGGTTCAGCGGCTTCGGGGGCAGCGGACTCGGGGTCGACGGATTCGGGGTCGACGGGTTCGAGGTCGGCTCCGAGCAGGCCCGGGCGCCCGCTGACGTCGCCGGTGAACCGGGTCGGCATCACGTAGGCGTGCGAGGTACCGAGCTCGCCGTGCAGCTCCCAGAGCAGGTCCACCAGGTCGTCGTGGCTGCCCAGCTCGTCGACGAGGGGGCGGTAGCGGGCCACCTCGGCGTCCCAGTCGACGCCGGCCATGTCCTCGACCCAGAAGTGGTCGCGCATCAGCCGCGCCGCCTCGTCGAACATCTGCCGCCACTCCGCGGTGGGGTCGACGGTGACCACGAGCCGCCGGGTGTCGATGTCGAACTCGTCGGAGCTGCCGCCCTCGTCCTCCGACGGCGCCGCGGAGCCCGCGCGGTCGGTGCGCAGGACGCGGAGCTTCGCCCGGTCCCGGACCACGACCCGGGTGCCGTCGCCACTGACCTCGAAATCACCGCCCGGGTCGGCGATCGTGGTCAGCGTGCGCTTGGCCAGGTCGTAGCGCTCGAGCAAGGGACGCTCGCGCTCGGCGTCGTTATCGGCGAGGCTGTCGCCGAGCACCCCGGAGGCCGGGACGCGCAGCCACAGCAGGCAGCCCTTCCCCGCGGTCATCCCGACGTAGCGGGCGGCTTCGACCGGGATCCCGACGACGCGGTCGGGCAACCCCTCGGCGTCGACGACCACCTCCGGCGGTGCCTTGTCCTTCCTCCGCTTCTCCCCGACCGGGGCCTCGGCGTCGGCGTCCTCGGCCGCGTCGGCCGCCGCCTCCTCGTCGCGGGCACCGTTGCGCCGCGACGGCGCCGGTGGGTCGGCCGGGCCCTCCTCCCCCGGCGTCACCGGCCGGCCGTCCGGGCTCGCCCCGAACGGCGACGGCGTGCGCGCGGCCAGCGGGACCAGGAACGGCTTCCAGCCGGTCTGGAACGCCAGGTCGAACGCGTGGTGGTCGTAGCTGGGGTCGAACACCCGCCGGGACAGGAACGCCAGGTACTTGCCGTCGGAGGTGAACACCGGGTCGCTGTCGTGGAAGCGGGCCGGGGTGACCTCGACGAGCTCGCCGTCGGACACCCGGGCCAGCACGATCCGGGACAGGCCCGGCTCGGGCGGGTCGCAGAACGCCAGCCACGCGCTGTCCGGCGACCAGCTCAGGTCGGCCACCTCCCCGGCGCCGCCCCGGGCCAGCTCGCGCAGCGTCCCGGGTTCCGCGCCGAGGTCGAGCACCAGCAGCCGGCCGTCGTGCGTGGCCAGTGCGACGGCCGACCCGTCCGGTGCCGCGGTCAGCTCCAGCACCCGGCCGATCCGCCCGGCGCCGTAGCGGCGACGTCCCGCGGCACCGTCGGCCCGGACGTCGAGCGGGGCCACGCACACCGCGTCCTCGCCGTCGGCGTCGTCGACCCAGACGGCGCGGTCGTCGCCCAGCGGGTGCGCCATCCGGGCCCGGACCCCTGGCTCGGCGAGCAGCGTGCGGGCCGGTCCGTCGCGATGGGTGAGCCGGTGCACGGTGCCGCGGACGGTGGCGATGCTCGTACGCCCCCACCGGTCCGGGTACACACCGCCGAGATCGCGGGCGATCGTCGCCCGGAACGGCTCCCGCGCCGCGCGCGGCCCGCCGAGAGTGATCTCCAGCCGCCGCGGCGCCGCACCGGCCTCGATCGAGTCGACGATCCACAGCGCTCCGGCGGACTCGTAGACGACCCGCTGCCCGTCGGTCGAGGCGTGCCGGGCGTAGAACGCGGGTGCCCCGTCGCCGCCGTGATCGGTGTGGCGGCGCAGGCCGGACCCGTCCAGGGCCAGCGAGTAGAGGTTTCCCCAGCCCTCGTGATCGGACAGGAACGCCAGCCGCAGCCCGCCGTCCGACGCGACGAGCATCGGGCACTCGAGCTGCCCGTCGAGCTCGGCCCCGATCCGGGCGAACTCCCCGGACCCGTCCGGGTCCAGCCAGATCTTCCCGGCGGTACCGCCCCGGTAGCGCTTCCACCAGGCCGCCTCCCGGGCCCCGTGCGTCAGGATCGCGACGGCGCCGGAGCCGGCGTCGACCGCGAGCCCGGCCAGCGGCCCGTACGGCAGCAATCGCGGGGCGCCGCCCTGCGCCGGGATCGCGTAGGCCCAGCGCCGGCCGGTCGCGTCCTCGTTGCCGGTCAGCGCGACGACCTCGCCGTCCGGGGTCCAGCCGGCGCAGGCGCCCGCCGGGTCGCCCCAGTAGGTCAGCCGACGGATCCCGCCGCCCCCGACGTCGGCGACGTAGGTCTCGCGGGCCCCGTCGCGCCGCGACGCGAACGCCACCCGTGCGCCGTCCGGCGAGATCCGCGGTGTGGACACCGGCACCGAGTCCGCGGTGAGCCGGTAGGCCCGCCCACCGGCCAGCGGCGCCGTCCACACGTCGTCCTCGGCCGTGAAGACCAGGGTGTCGCCGTGCAGGTGCGGGAAGCGCAGGTGGGCCATGCCCTGACGTTATCCTCGACCACCGACACCGCGCGCCGGGTGATCGGCCGCGTCCCGCCGGGCGGTCAGGCCGGCGCGGCGGCGGGGGTCGGGACCAGCTGCCCGAGCAGCTCGGCGCACCAGTCCAGCAGCGCCGTGTCGCGCACCGCGGCGCCGCCGATCCGCCCGCCCTCGACCGGCTTGGCGACCGTGACCAGCCCCGACGCCGGCTTGTACGACGACTTCGGGTGCAGCCGCTTGAGCCGCATCTGGGCCGAGTCCGGCAGCGTCACCGGACCGATCCGGATCTGCGCCCCGGCCGCGGCCACCTCGGCGATCCCGAGACGACGGCACAGCTGCCGGAACCGGGCCACCGCCAGCAGGTTGAGCACCGGGGTCGGCGGCTCCCCGAAGCGGTCGGTGAGCTCCTCGACGATCGCGGTCAGCGACTCCTCGTCGGAGGCCTCGGCGATCTTGCGGTAGACCTCCAGACGCAGCCGCTCGCCGTCGACGTAGTCGTGCGGGACGTGCGCGTCGATCGGCAGGTCCACCCGCACCTCGGCCAGCTGCTCCGGCTCCTCGGCGCCGTCGCCGCCGGACTGCTTGCGGAACGCGGCCACCGCCTCGCCGACGAGTCGGATGTAGAGGTCGAACCCGACGCCCGCGATGTGCCCGGACTGCTCGGCGCCCAGGATGTTGCCCGCGCCGCGGATCTCCAGGTCCTTCATCGCGACCGCGGCTCCGGAGCCGAGCTCGGAGTGCTGGGCGATCGTGGCCAGCCGGTCGTGCGCGGTCTCGGTCAGCGGGTGCTCGGGCGGGAACAGGAAGTAGGCGTAGCCGCGCTCGCGGCCGCGCCCGACCCGGCCCCGGAGCTGGTGCAGCTGGGACAGGCCCAGGGTGTCGCTGCGCTCGACGATCAGCGTGTTGGCGTTCGAGATGTCCAGGCCGTTCTCGACGATCGTCGTGCAGACCAGCACGTCGTACTCGTTGTGCCAGAACCCGTTCACGGTGCGCTCGAGGACGTCCTCGTTCATCTGGCCGTGCGCCACCGCGATCCGGGCCTCGGGCACCAGCTCCTGCAACGACCTCGCGGCCTTGTCGATCGAGGACACCCGGTTGTGCACGTAGAACACCTGACCGTCACGCAGCAGCTCGCGACGCACGGCGGCGCCGACCTGCTTCGTGTCGTAGGCACCGACGTAGGTCAGGGTCGGGTGCCGGTCCTCGGGCGGGGTGGCGATCGTCGACATCTCGCGGATGCCGGCCAGGCTCATCTCCAGCGTCCGCGGGATCGGGGTCGCGGACAGCGTCAGCACGTCGACGTGCGCGCGCAGCGCCGTGATGTGCTCCTTGTGCTCGACGCCGAAGCGCTGCTCCTCGTCCACGACGACCAGCCCGAGGTCCTTCCAGCGGACCCCGGACTGCAGCAGCCGGTGCGTCCCGACGACGATGTCGACGGCGCCCTCGGTCAGCCCCTCCATCGTCTGCTTCGCCTCGGCGGAGTCGGTGAACCGGGACAGGCCCTTCACCGTGACCGGGAACGCGCGCATCCGGTCCGAGAACGTGGCCAGGTGCTGGGTGGCCAGCAGCGTCGTCGGCACCAGGACGGCGACCTGCTTGCCGTCCTGCACCGCCTTGAACGCCGCCCGCACCGCGATCTCGGTCTTGCCGAACCCGACGTCGCCGGAGATCACCCGGTCCATCGGGACCGCGCGCTCCATGTCTCCCTTGACCTCGTCGATCGCGGAGATCTGGTCCGGGGTCTCGGTGAACGGGAACGCGTCCTCGAGCTCGCGCTGCCACGGTGTGTCCGCGCCGAACGCGTGCCCGGGCGAGGCCTGACGCGCGGCGTAGAGCTGCACCAGCCCGGCCGCGATGTCGCGCACCGCCTTGCGGGCCCGGCCCTTGGTCTTGGCCCAGTCGGAGCCGCCGAGCTTGTTCAATGCCGGCA
>JAKDNL010000496.1 GCA_030451825.1 Pseudonocardia sp.
CCACTCCGGGAGCGGCGCGTCGACGATGGGCGGCTGGTCGTGGCGCACCAGCCTGGCCAGTGTCTGGTCGTCGATCGGCTCGACGCTCACCGCCGCGCCTTCCGCTTCTGGGCGGGCCACAGCTTCAGGCCGAGCTCGCCCTTCTTGCCCTTCACCAGGAACGCCCCGAACAGCTGTCCCTTCTTCTTGCCCTTGCCCAGCACGATCAGCGCTATCAGCAGACACAGGATCACCACTTCGTAGGTCATCGGTCGTGGCCGGTGCAGGCTTGCGGGCACTGGCTGCACTGGTCGCATTTGAGGCAGCAGCCGGTGCAGCAGCCGCACACCCCACACGTCTCGACGGGCGGGTTCCGGGAGTGGCACTGCCGGCACTTCGGCCACGGGTTGGCCTTGCGCGGCTTGGGCGGGGTGAGGACGTGCCGGAACGACTTCGCCACCGTGCGGGGGACGCTCATGCCTGCTTCACCTCGGCGAGCAGCTTCCGGGCCTCGTGCTCGTTGATCTGCAGCTCCCGGGCGAGCCGACCGCGGCCGACCCCTGCGGCGACGAGCTCGCGTGCGCGGTCGATCAGCGGGCTCTCCTGCTCGCGCTCGCGCACGAGGGCCAGGACAGTGCCCGGCTCCGCCTCGTCCACGTCCGGCGCCGGCACGGGCTCGTCGGCCGGGCTGTCGGCGTCCTCGTCCGCGACGACCGGTTCGGCGGCCCAGTCCTCCCGCCACGCCCGCGACGCCAGGTGCACGACACCGACCAGCGCGAGTGGCGCCACCGGCCCGAACAGCCCGTAGGCGTGGACACCCGCCACCAGGCTCACCAGGGATGCCGCCAGGGTCGCCACCACCGCGTCACGGCGCAGGCTGCGGGACCCGACGAGAACCCAGAGCAGCGTCCCGGCGAGGCTGACGATCTCCAGCATGGCGACCGCCGCCGGCGCGATCTGGACGGGTACCCGCCAGCTGGTCGCCAGGTCGATCGTGGCGCTGGCGGACAACACCAGGGCGCCGGCGATGGCCAACGGCAGTAGGACGGCGACGATGACGACACGGGCGGTTTTCACTGGGCCACCAGCTGGTTTCGCAGCCGCTTCCCGAGGCTGAGCGCCCGGCCTATCGGCGGGCAAACCTCCCACACGCCGTCGATCCAGTGGCATCGGCGGCACAACTCGGCGCGCAGCCACAGCGGCATCGCGTTCCAGGCCGCGGACACGGCGAGTTCATCGGCGGTGCTGATGTCGTCCCACCCGGCCTCGTCCGCAGGGCACGCCTCCAGGTAGCGGCGGTAGAGCTTGGTGGCGGTACGCATCAGTTCCACCAGCGCTTCGCGTAGTTCTCCGCGCCACGCTTCGACCCCTCGACCGACTCCTTGCTGCCGGCCTGGCCGTGCTTCGGGTTCGCTTTGAGCGCGGACCGCTGCAGTGCCCGGTACTGGGCGTCGTTGAGCGTGCCCTTCGTGTCGCCCTTGTTGCTGGCGCCGTCGCTGCCCTTGCTGCTGCTGAACAGGCCCATCACTGACTCCTCGTGGTCTCGTGCTGGCAGGTGGTGAACTCCCACGTCCTGCGTGGCTGCTGGTGGCGGTCGTCGTCGGCGTCCACCAGCCGGGTGAAGTGCTCCGCCATCTCCCTGCTGGCCCAGCAACTGACAGCGGAAGTGGTGGGGCCGGACCAGCGGACATCGACACGGGCGGGCAGGTCGCTCATCGCCGCTGCTCCGCGACGTCGAGGAACACGGTCACCCGGGCGCCACCGGACCCGACGAGCGCGATCGCGTGCAGCGCGCACACGTCGTAGGCGCCGTCGGGGTCGACGACCCGCACCTCGCCGGGAGCGCCGCACGCGCATGTGGTCTCGGATAGATCGGCTGCTGCTGCCGGTCTGCTCATGACTACTCCCGGGGTCGGCTAGGCGCTGACATGCAGTATCCACAGTGACAGTGGATGGCGCCAGTGCCGCGAGTGTGCCAATATCCAGTCTCGGATTGACTCCCCGATCCGGCGGTCAGGACACTGGTCGCAACCCGGGGCACGGCGTCGTCGTGCCCCGGGCGGGACCGGGGAGGGTCTATGAAGATCATCGGTACGCTGCGCGGAGGCCCGTGCGGCAACGGCATCGACTGCGACACGATCTACGACACCGACGGAGACGACGTGCTGGTCCGAGGCAGGACGCTCACCGCCGAGCAGCGCGCGGCCTTCGGGCTGACCCCGCCCGAGCACGAGGACCTCCTCCTCGTCGAGCGCCGACACGTGATGGGCGGCGACCCCTCGTGAACCTGTCCGAACTGTCCGACCTGCTGGAGCGCAGCACCGACGTGCTGCGCGTCGAGACACTCGGTTCGTACTCGTCCGACAGCGATCGCGACTGGCTCGACGCCTACCTGCGTGGAGAGCCGAAGCCCGACGTCGAGGCGAAGCGGCCGTGGCTGGACCGGCTCGCCCGGGCCGTCGACCGCGGGCACCCGTGGCGCCGGCTGCGCGTCGTCCCGCAGCCGGTCACCGACTACTTCCGGTACCAGTGCGAGTGGAGCTACGTCGACAACGCCGCAGCGGGCGAGGACATCCGTGTCATGGATGCCGCGAACTGGCCCGAGGGCGCCCGGTCCGGCATGTGGGTCGGCGACATCTACGTCGCCGACGACACCGTGGTCGCGATGCACTACGACCACGACGGCCGCTTCGTCTCGGCGGAGGAAACGGGCGACGCGGAGCGCGCCCGGATCGCCGGTGGCGTGTGGACGTTCGGCCAGTCGTTCACCGAGTGGTGGGCCGCGCGCCCCGACCTGCACCGGAACGTCGCGGTCTGAGGTGCCCGAGCCGTCCCTGACCCGCGACGAGGTCGCCCGGACCCTGCGCGAACTCCGCGCCGCGTCCGGGCTGACCGTCACCGAAGCGGCGGCAGCGGCAGGGATCGCGCAGTCCACGCTCACCCGATACGAGAAGGGCCGGTTCCTCCCGCCCCGCAAGGCGATCGAGGCGCTGATCAAGGCGTACAAGCCCGACCGAGCCACCCGCGGTCGGCTGCTCGGCGCAACCCGCGAGCAGCAGCCCCGCTACAAGCGCGTCGTCATGCACCGCGGCGCCGCGGCCGCACAGGTCCAGATCGGCGACCTCGAACGGCACGCCGTCCGGCAGCTCACCTTCACCCCGACGATCGTCCCCGGACTGCTGCAATCCGAGCGGTACATGCGGGCGCTCGCCGGGGCAGGGCTGTCGGGGGACAAGCTCGAGGAGTGGGTCCGGAACCGGGTCGCCCGCCAAGGGGTGCTCACCGAGCCGGGCCACGACATCACCCAGGTCATCACGTTCGGGGCTCTCCTGTGGGGCGCCGGCAGCGCCGAGGTGATGCGAGACCAGCTCGACCGGCTGGCTGAGCTGTCCCGGCTGCGCTCGGTCGAGGTCGGGATCGTGCCCCCGGCCCGCCCGACCGGCGTGTTCCCGCTGCACGGCTTCGACTTCTACGAGCTCCCCGGCGGGTCCCGGCGAGTCATCGTCGGCACGCACGGCGGCGTCGTCACCATCGACGACCAGCGCGGCGTCGACGAGTACCTCGCGCTGTGGCAGCAGCTCCGGGACGCCGCAGTCTTCGGCGACGAGGCGCGGGCACTGCTCACTGAAATCTCAGACCGCTGGTACCTCGGAGGTGCAGGGTGACCGTCTATCTGATCGGCAGCCCCGGACACGATCTAGTCAAGATCGGACACACCGGGAACCTCATCACGCGGTTCCGGGGGCTGCAGCTGATGAGCCCGATCCCGTTGGTGGTGCACGGGTACTGGGTAGGCGGTCCCGATGAGGAACGGCGTTTGCACGACGAGTTCGCCGATCTTCGCCGGCACGGCGAATGGTTCGACTTCGCAGGCCGCGATCCACTTGCTGCTGTAGCCGCGAGTCTCGGTGAGGCCGCCCAGCAGTTCGAGGCGCCTGAAGCTGCCCGCAGGCGCGGGAGACGGCCAGCGGCCCAGCCGCACCCCGGTCAGTCGAAGGATCCGAAGGACTGGCCCGTCGTGAACGAGATGTCGTGGGACCTCGTGCGAGCGTCGCAGGCTGAGCCCCGGGAGCTGGAGCCTTGCCCTGGCACCGCCGACGGTTGCGCATGCGACCCGCCGCACGCTGGCCCGCGAAGGCGATTCGTCGAGGGCGGGTACACAGGAGCCGTGGCCCGTGTTTGGGCGATCAGTGATAGCGCGGGCATGATCCCTGTAGTGGTGCCCTTGTACCCGATGGAGAAGGGTCCGGCGGTGGTCGGCGCCCCCCGCTAGTCCTTCGTGAGTTCCTCCGCCGCGGCTACCGTCGCGCGGCGTACGTCGTCGGGGAGTTCGCGCAGCCGCAGGCCGAGCGCGTCGAGGACCGAGGCGAGCGCGTAGGCGGCGTCGGGTCGGGTGAGGCCGGCGTAGCGGTCCTGGTTCGTTCGGTGCCGCAGCGCGGCGGCGCCGGCGTCGATGGTGTTCTTGTCCGCGGCGCGCTGTTCTGCCTCCTGCATCCCCGGGACCCTAGCCGTCTGCTCCGGCCGCTGGCCGGACTCAGGGCCTCGGTTTGGCCGCCGTGAGCTGACTACGGAGGTCGAGCACCTCTGCTTCCAGTGCCGCGATCCGGGCCTCGTAGTACCTGCGCCGCAGCATCTCCGCCGTGTTCTCGCGCGCCGTAGTTAGTTGCAGGTGGTCCGGATTGACGCACATCCGGTTCGCGCAGCGGTGGTGAACGTATTGCCCGTCCGGGATGGCCCCGACGCTGACGATGTACGACACGCGGTGGGCCAGCACCTCATGATGGCTGGCCCCTGGGTGTATGCGCCCATAGCCCCGGACTTTGGCTCCACGCCACTGCCAGCAACCATCGGGTTGGATATCCCAACCGACGAACGCGAAGCGCTCGGCTTGTGACATCCGGGCCGTAGCAATTCGGCGAGGGCGGATGGTGCCGGTGGCGACCCGCTCTCGGTAGTGCCGCCGACAGTAGCCGCGAGCCTTATGCGGTTCCGTGCATTGGTGGGACTCACAACCCTTGGGCACGCTCAGAGCGTACTCATAACCGCCGGGGTTATGAGTCCGGGCTGGGGGAGATGCGGCCCGGGCGCCTCCGTGCCCTGGTCGACTGTCCGGCGTGGACTGTTGGTGTGGCAGATCTGGGGCAACCCGGTGGGGCGTGACGGATCACGACCGGGCACGACAGACCTCAGGGAGCACTGCAGGCGCCCTGGTCGGGGGCACCATCGGGCGTCACCGACCGTGAGCGGGTCACGGACCGAAACGTTCTCATAACCCGTCAGGTCGTCGGTTCGAACCCGACCCGCCCCACAAACATCCAGC
>JAKDNL010000497.1 GCA_030451825.1 Pseudonocardia sp.
GACGGTGGACCGGTTCGCGGCCGGGCGGTCGACGGGCCGTGCGGACCGCGGTCCGGCCCGGGCTCACCGGTTCCACCCGGCCCGGCTCCACCCGGCCCGGGGCCGGCATCCGGGTCCGCGCCCGGCCGGATCCGGCGCAGCATCCGTCGTGCCACCAGCACCACCAGCACCGCCCCGGCGATCGCGGTCAGCCAGACCGTGACCGTCCCGTAGACGGTGGAACGCACGCGCAGACGGGTGTCCGGGCCGAGTGTCGCGCCGTCCGGCGTGCGCAGCCCGGCGTCCACGCTGAACTGTCCGGCACGTGTGACCTTCGCGCTGACCTGGACCTGGACCCGGCCCAGTGGCGGGACGGCCTGCACCGGGATCGGCGCGACCCGCAATCCGGACGTGCTGGACAGCACGATCCGCACGTTCATCGTCACCGGTAGCCCGTTCGCCACGGTGAGCAGCAGCGGGGCGTCGCTGGTGCCGAGCGAGTAGGGGCTCGGCGGTTCGAGTACCCGGACCGAGTCGCGGAGCGCGTCGATCCGGTCGGCGACCAGGGCGGCATCGCTGTCGGCCAGCTCGGGGCGGCCGCGCCAGGCCGTCGACACCGCGCGCAACGTGCCCAGGCGCAACGGGTCGAACACCTCGGCCGGGCTCGCCCCGACCCCGGTCCGGCCCTCGGCCGCGGCCCGCAGCTCGCCGATCGCCCGGTCCTGCTTCGCGACCGCGGCCACCGCGCTCGAGGCGACCTCCTGACCGCCGGCTTGGACCGGGTAGTAAAGCCGTGCGGTCTCCCCGTCGGTCGCCGGCCCGGTGGTGGTCACCGCGGCGAGCCCGGTCGGGGCCAGCCGGCCCTCACCGATCAGGGACGCCGCCGCGGACAGCAGCGCCGCGCCGGCGCCGCCGTCGGCCGTCCAGCGGTGTGGCGGTGCGACCACGATCGGGCCGGGGCCCGGTCCGGCGGCGGCGCGGAAGGCCAGCGCTCCCACCAGGTCCTGGGTGCTCATCGGGCCGGTACCACCGGCCGGCACCTCCGGGTTCTGCTCGTCGGGCCCCGCCGCGGCCTCGGTGAGCAACGGATCGGTGATCACCGCACGGGTCCCGCCCTCGGCGCCGGCGATCGGCACCGCACCCGCCGTCCGGGCTGCGTCGGTTCCGCCCAGCCCGTCGGCGGAGAGCAGGACCGAGGACGGGCCGTTCAGCGCGGCCAGCGTCGGCTCGTCGAGCACGCCGCCGGCCGGCCACACGGTGCCGTCGAGGACGGTCGTGCCCAGGTCGCGGGCGAGGCTCGCCCGGCCCTGCTCGACGGCGGCCCGGGCCAGGTCGGCCTCGCCACCGCGGACGAGCGCCACCAGGTCGGCGTCCGAGCTGGGCAGCGCCACCACGCAGCCCCCGCGAGCGGTCGCGACGAGGTCGTCGAGCCACTGCCGGGCCGCATCGGCGCCGCGGCCGGGCGTCGTCGCGCCGTTCGGTCCGGTGACCACCTCGTAGCCCCCGCGGATGGCCGCGGCCGTCGCCACCAGCTCGGGGTCGATCGCCAGACAGGTCGCGGTGCGCACCGGGGACCCGGTCGGCGCCTGCGTGGCCACCGCGTCGACGAGGCCGCGCAACCGTCCGCCCGGCGCGAACGACGTCGCCAGGTCGTCGTCGGTGAGCACCGGTGTCTGCCCCGGGACCGGTGGGATCCGGTGCGGCTGATCGGCGATCGGGTAGAGCATCGAGAACGGCGCCGCGGTCTGCGGTTCGGCCCGGGCCGAACCGGGCAGACCGGAGACCGGCAGCAGCATCCGGGCCGTGGCCACGCGGGAACGCTCGCCGCCGGTCGAGCCGTTCACGTTGACCAGCAGTGGGTAGGTCCCGGCCTCGGTCAGAGCCAGGGTCCGGGCCGGGTCACCGGTCAGCGGAACGGCGTAGCGGAACGGCAGCGACGCGCCCGGGGCCAGCGTCCCGAGGTCGGTGAATTCCGGGGTGACGTCGTCGGTGCCGCGGTCGCCGTCGAGCGTGCTGCGCAACGCGGCCTCGCTGGGCACCGCGCTCCCGCGCTGCGCGCGGACGCCCAGCGACTCGACGGGTGTCGTGCCGGTGTTGGTGATCGTGCCGGTGACGACGAGCTCACGCGGCCCGGCCCCGGTCACCACCCGGGGGGTCATCATGGCCAGGTCCAGCCGGACGGGACCCGGCTGCGGCTGCTGGGACGGTTCGGCCTGCGGTGCAGCCTGCGGGGCGGCCCCACCGGGCCGGCCGGCGTCGGGGTGGGTGGCACCGGGAACGGGGGTCTCGGGCCGGGTGGTTCCGGATCCGGCACGCGGTGCGGGGTCCGCGGGTCCGGCCAGGGCGAGGCCGGCGGTGCCGAACAGCCCCAGCGCGAGGATCGCGACCAGGGCCGCGATCATCCTCACGCCGACTCCTCCAGGAGTTCCGTGGCGTGCCGGATCAGCCGACGCTCGTCGGCATAGGCCAGGCGGCCCTCCAGCTCGTCGAGCGGGACCCAGGCCACCTCGGAGACCTCGATGTCGGCATCGCTGAGCTCGCCGCCGAGTGCGCGCATCAGGAAGTGGTGCACGGTCTTGTGCACCCGTCGGTCCTCGGCGACGAACCAGAAGTCGATGGTGCCCAGGGGAGCCATCACCCGGCCGATGATGCCGGTCTCCTCCTCGACCTCGCGCACCGCCGCCTGTTCCGCGCTCTCACCGGCCTCGATGTGGCCCTTCGGCAGGGACCACAGCAGCCGTCCACGCCGGTCGAGGCGGCCGATGATCGCGGCCGTCCCCCGGCTCCGGTCGACGACCAGACCGCCTGCCGACGTCTCGTCCACCGTGCGCAGACGGCGGCGCCGGTCCGCGGACCTCCCCGCGCGGCGCCCCCCGGAGCGGCCGCGGGAGGTGGACATGTGGCGATGGTAACGAGAGCGGGGTCCGTGCACGGGACGGCGACGCGGCCGGAGCGCCGTTCTCCTTCGCGACGTTCACCCGTGTGCGCGGCCGGGGCGGGGGCGAGCACGTATCCCGGCGCGGGTCGCGGAATCCGACGCCTACACTGGCCCGTCGTGTCATCGCCCCTCGTGATCCCCTCCTCCGCCGGTACCCGGACGGCCCTCGCGCGTACCGCCCACCCCGACCGGGGCGCAGGTCCGGAATCACACGAGGAGGCGGCCGAGCTGCACCGTGCCCAGGAGAACGCCGTGGTCGAGCTGCTGGACGTCCCGCCGGTGGCCGACGAGCTGGCCACCCGGTTCCGTGAGCGCGGGTACCGGCTCTACCTCGTCGGCGGCAGCGTCCGCGACGCCCTGCTGCACCGCACCTCCGGTGACCTGGACTTCACCACCGACGCCCGGCCCGAGGCGATCCTGGAGATCGTGCGGGGCTGGGCCGACGCGGTCTGGGACACCGGCATCGCGTTCGGCACGGTCGGAGCCCGCCGCCGTCACGACACGATCGAGATCACCACGTTCCGCGCGGACAGCTACGACGGCGCGTCGCGCAACCCCGAGGTGCGCTTCGGTGACGACATCTCCGGCGACCTGGTGCGCCGGGACTTCTCGGTCAACGCGATGGCCGTCGAGCTGACCGACGGCGTGGGTGGGGCGGATTACCGGCGCCGGTTCGTCGACCCGCACGGCGGGCTCGCCGCGCTGGCCCAGGGCGTGCTGGACACGCCGGCGGCGCCCGAGCAGTCGTTCTCCGACGACCCGCTGCGGATGCTGCGCGCGGCGCGGTTCGTCTCCCAGCTCGGGTTCACCCCGGCCGATCGGGTCCTCGAGGCGCTGCGTGAGATGTCCGGGCAGCTGCGCCGGATCACCGCCGAGCGGGTGCAGGCCGAGTTCTCGAAGCTGATCCTGGGCGAGTACCCGCGGCGCGCGCTGGAGCTGATGGTCGACACCGGGCTGGCCGAGCACGTCGTGCCGGAGGTGCCGGCGATGCAGCTCGAGACCGACGAGCACATGCAGCACAAGGACGTCTACACGCACTCGCTGGTGGTGATGGAGCAGGCGATCGGCAAGGAGACCGACGGGCCGGATCTGGTGCTGCGCCTGGCCGCGCTGTTGCACGACATCGGTAAGCCGGCCACCCGGCGCAAGGAGTCCGACGGACGGGTCAGCTTCCACCACCACGAGGTGGTCGGGGCGAAGATGACGCGTCGCCGGCTCAAGGAGCTGCGGTACCCGAAGGCCGTCATCGACGACGTGTGCCAGCTCGTCTACCTACACCTGCGGTTCCACGGCTACGGCAAGGGCGAGTGGACCGACTCGGCGGTCCGTCGCTACGTCACCGACGCGGGGCCGCTACTGGAGCGGCTGCACAAGCTCGTCCGGTCGGACTGCACGACCCGCAACCGGCGCCGGGCGGCAGCGCTGCAGCGCAGCTACGACTCCCTGGAGGACCGGGTCGCCGAGCTGCGCGAGCAGGAGGAGCTCGACGCGATCCGTCCGGACCTGGACGGCAACCGGATCATGGAGTTGCTCGGCGTCGGCCCGGGGCCGCAGGTCGGCAAGGCCTACAAGTACCTGCTCGCGCTGCGGATGGAGCAGGGCCCGCTCGGTGCGGAACGGGCCGAGGCCGAGCTGCGCGCCTGGGCCGCGGAGAACCTGCCCGGCTGAGGACACATACGCCCGTCTTACACGGACGTATGAATTACACGGACGCGCGGTCACCGATCCCACGGCCGCGCAGGTAGATCACGTGTGCGGCGAGCCCGGCCAGGTAGAGCCCGGCTGCTGTGGCGAGCAGGGCGGGAGAGCGCCCGTCGGGCGGGACCACCAGTGCCGTGAACGTGATGGCCAGGACGTAGCAGACGTTGAACACGGCGTCGAAGAGCGCGAATATGCGGCCACGCACGACGTCGGACGCGCCGGCCTGCACGCCCGCGTCGGCGCAGAGCTTGACCACCTGCCCGCAGACGCCGAGCAGGAACGCCGTCACCAGCACGACCGGCAGCGTCAGGAACGCGGCCACCAGCAGCTGTGACGCGGCGGCCCCGGCCAGCCCGATCCGCACCGCTACGGTGGTGCCCACCCGGCGCACCAGCCACGGCGTCAGCAGCGCCGCCGCGCCCAGCCCGGCCGCGGTGAGCAGGACGATCTCCCCGACGCCGAGGATGCCGCCCGCGCCCGAGGACTGCTCGGCGGTGAACGCGTAGCGGAACAGCATGAGCATCAGCAGCGTGTTGATGCCGAACGCCAGCCGGTGCGCGACCAGCCCGAGGAACGGCGCGGCCACGGCCGGCGTCGTGGCCCGGGCCCCCGCCCCCGCCCCCAGCCCGCCCGCGCTGGGGCGCCACAGAACCGGCCGTGGGGGGGGGGG
>JAKDNL010000498.1 GCA_030451825.1 Pseudonocardia sp.
ACCACCAGCAACACTTGAACAGTGGCCACCAACCCCAAACCGGCCGTCGCCGCGCTCGGGACCGTAACCCTCGCGGCGGCGAAGGACCTCCGTCTCGCCGACGACAACCCCCGGAAGATCAGCGACCGGGCCGTCGACGTCGTCGCCCTCTCCCTGCAACGCTTCGGCTGGCAGCAGCCCCTCGTCATTGACGGCGACAACGCGGTCATCGCCGGCCACACCCGGCTCCTCGCCGCCCGCAAACTCGGCCTCACCGACGTCCCCGTCGTCACCGCCTCCGGCCTCACCGAGCAGGAAGTGGAGGCGTACCGGATCGCGGACAACCGCACCCACGACTTCACCACCTGGGACCTCCCCCTCCTCGTGGAGCAGCTCGACGCGCTCGCCCCCGACTTCGCCGACGTCCTCGCCCTCGCCGACTGGGAGACCATCGTCGCCGACTTCGAGAACATGCAGAACGAGACCGACCTGGAGCTGCCGGACGACGTCGACAACACCCTCGACCGCAGCTTCGAGGTCACCGTGTGCTTCAACTCGAAAAAGGAAGCCCTCGCCGCCGAGCAGACCCTCATCGACCTCCCCGGCGCCACTGATGTCCGTCACAAGCTCTGAGCAGCTCGCGGGCCTCCTCGTCGCCGTCATCACCGGCGGCCGCCCGCTACTGAAAGAACGCCCCACCCACCGGTACCTCGACGCCCTCACCGACCTGGGCGTCCACGACACCGTGTGGGTCGTCGCCGACGCCGACGCCGACAGCTACGAGCCGGACGGCCACGACCTCGCCGTCTACCCCCGCGCGTGGGCCGAGGAGTGGGCCGCCGACCACTGGATGCTCCCCACCCCACCGGAGCAGGGCGGGTTCCTCGGCGCCTTTCCCGGCCGCGAATGGGCCTGCCGGGAGGCAGAACGGCGCGGCTGCTGGGGAGTCCTCCAGCTCGACGACAACATCAGACGCCTCACGGCTGTCCGAGGTAACGGGTTCTCCGCCCGCCTCGTCGAACGGCGGGGCGGCCTCGGCCTCTTCGCTGACCTCCTCGCCGCTGTCACACTCTCCACCAACTCCCGCATGACCGGCGCAGGACTCGGGGCGAACCCGAACCTGAAGCCCTCCGAACGGAAGGTAGCGAACGCCGGCTTCCCCTACAGCCTGTTTATCGAACGCGTCGGAGCTGGCCGGGAACCCTGGTACGGGCCGTTCGAGGACGACATCACGCACGCCCTCCAGTACGGCGGCCGCGCAGACGGGGCCACCGCAGCCCTGATGCAGGTGCTCACCTACGAGAAGGAATCCAAATCGAAGTCTGGGATGCGCAGCGCCTACAACCATGAGCGCTCTGTGCAGCTCCAACGGATCTTCCCCGAGTCCGCGAAGGTCGGCGTCCGGAAGACCACTGCGAACGGCCGCGGCACCGCCCGCGTCTTCCACACCATGCTCAGGGGCGCCATCCGCAACCCCCTCGCCGTCCACGACCCTGACCTGTTCGCCGCCGCGAAGGCCCAGCTCGTCGACATTGCTGCTGAGTGGCACACAGAGTTCCTCACGGCCAACAGGGAGAAGGCAGCTCGCAGGACCCGCTCCGCTGGGAGGACAACGTGACCAGCCCCAAGCGAGGCAGTACCAAGCCCCGACGGATGGCCGCCCCGAACACGGTCGCCGACGAACGGATCCGGCAGGAACGCGCCTACCAGCTCCGACTGGCGTGTATGACGTTCCAGGAGATCGCCGACAGCCCGCACCCGGAGGACCCTGCCCGGAACTTGTATGCGGGCCCGTCGGAGGCCCGACGGGCCTGGCTGACGGCGCGGGATCGGCACGCCGGGACGGAGGAGACGGCGGACGCCCGCCGGGAGTGGACGCTCCGGAACGAACGCATCTTCCGGGCCCTGTACCCGCGCTGCCTGCGGGGGGACCTGTTGGCGATCGACCGGTACCAGCGGTTGTTCGCGGAGCACGCCCGCATGCTGGGCCTGTACCAGGACAAGATCGAGGTGACGAAGGGGGAGACGGATCTCGATAAGGCGTTGCGGGAGCTGCGGGAGCAGATGGACACCCGGGCCGCGGGGCAGCCCGTCCCCGAGGAGTGACCCTGGGGCGCGTATTACGTTCGCTCCCTGAAGGCTCCCGAAGGAGCCACACGTAATACACTCGGGGGGTGAGTGACACCCGGACGGTGAAGGCCCTACGCGTCTCCGATAACGGCATCGCGAAGGTCCAGGAAGTCGCCGACCGCGACGGCGTCACGTGGTCCGAGGCTGCCCGCCGGATGCTCGCCTACTCCTACGTCTCGATGCCCGCCGGCTGGCCGCAGCGCGCCGTGGGGCGGCGCTGATGCTGCCGAGGACCGACACCCTCGCGAAGCAGTACGCGGCGAAACTCTCCCCCGAGGAGATGGGCGTCCTCGTCGCCCGCGTCAAGGCGGAAGCCGCCCGCCTCCGCACCATCAACGAGAACCCGACCGCACTCGACCTCGCCGCCCGCTACGCCCCGGGCACGGTCCGCACCCCCGCCCTGGAGCTGGTCGCCGCCCGCCTCGCCGCGACGGTCAGCAGCCGCGGCGGGCAGCTCGTCGTCTCCGTCCCACCCCAAGAGGGCAAGGCGCTCGCGCTGGACACCCCGATCGCGACCCCGGCCGGCTGGACCACGATGGGTGAGCTGCGCGTCGGCGATGAGGTGTTCGACCGGCACGGCGACCCCTGCCACGTCACGGCCCTGTCCCCGACCTGGACTGGCCGGCCCTGCTACCGGGTGCGCACCGGCGACGGCGAAGAGATCGTGGCCGACGCCGCCCACGAGTGGCCCGTCCGCCTGGACCGGCGCACCGGCGAGCACCTGCACACGACCGAGCGCCTCGCCCACTCCCGCTCGAAGAACGCCCAGATCACTGGCCCGGCCGCGCTGAACCTCCCGGACGCCGACCTGCCGCTCGACCCGTACACGCTCGGCGTCTGGCTCGGCGACGGTCACACCGACTCGGCCCGGATCACCAGCGCGGACGCTGAGGTGGTCGACCACATCCGTGACGCCGGTATCGAGGTCCACCCGGCCACGCACCCGCTGCTCTACTCGCTCGGCCCCCGGCATGTCCGGAAGGGCAGCCCACGCGGCTCACGAGGCGAGGTCGCGGCGGCGCTGGTCGAGGCCGGAGTGCTGGGCGACAAGCACATCCCGGCCGCCTACCTGCGCGCGTCCGAGAAGCAGCGGCTCGCGCTTCTGCAGGGCTTGGTCGACTCGGACGGCTACGTCATGCCGAAGGGACAGGTCGAGTTCTGCGCCACCAACCGGCGCCTCGCCGAGGACGTCCGCGAGCTCGTGTTCACCCTCGGCGCGAAGGCCACCCTCCACGAGGGCCGCGCCATGCTCAACGGCCGGGACTGCGGCCCGAAGTACCGGGTCCGGTTCTACCGGGCCGCCGCCGCGCACCTACCCCGGAAGGCGGTGCGCTGCCGGGACTCCTCCGTGGCCCGGGTCCGCTACGTCCGGGCGGAGCCGACCGAGTCCGTCGCGACGCGCTGCATCGAGGTCGACAGCCCGGACCACACCTACCTCGCCGGCCGGTCCCTGCTGCCCACGCACAACTCGACGCTGCTGGAGTGGTTGTGCGTGTGGCTGCTGTGCGACCAGCCGGACCGGCGCATCGTGTACGCCTCCTACGCGCACGGCCTCGCCCGCCGCTCCGGCCGACACGTCCGCGGCCACATCACCACCCACGGCCCGGCGCTCGGTCTCACCCTCGACCGCGGCCACGCCGACGCCTCCGACTGGCAGCTCGACGGCCACAACGGCGGCATGTTCACGACCGGCGTCGGCGGCGGGCTGACGGGCCGGCCCGCGGACGTCCTCATCGTGGACGACCCCATCAAGGGCCAGAAGGAAGCCGACTCCGAACTCATCCGCGACTCGCTGCACGACTGGTGGTCCAGCGTGGCGCAGACCCGCCTCGCGCCGGGCGCGCCCGTCATCGTGGTCCAGACACGCTGGCACGAGGACGACCTCGCCGGACGGCGCATCGAGGACGCCTGGCCCGCCGTGAACATCCCGGCCCTCGCCGACGGCCGCACCGACGACGCCCTCCACCGCGAGCCAGGCGTGTGGCTGGCGTCCGCGCGCGCCCGCACGGCTGAGGAGTGGGCCGACATCCGGAAACGGGTGGGGGAACGTACCTTCGCCGCCCTCTACCAGGGCCGGCCCGCGCCGCTGGAGGGCGGCATCTTCCGGCAGGCGTGGATCGACGCGCACCGCGCCGACCAGCTCCCCCCGGTCGCCACCACCACCGTCGCCGTCGACCCCGCCGACACCGGCCAGGGCGACGCCGCCGGGATCCTCGTCGGCTCACGCGCCCTGGACGGCACCATCTACGTCCGGGCTGACCTGTCCGGGATGCTCTCCCAGGGCGAGTGGGCCCGCGTAGCGCTCCTCGCGGCGGTGAGGTTCGGGGCGGACACGATCCTGCAGGAATCCAACCTGGGTATGGGGCGCAGCCTGCGGGACGGGTGGGCGCTGATCGCCCGGCAGGCGCAGGCGCTCCGGGAGGCCGGCACCCCCGACGAGGCGGCCACGCTCCTCGCCGGGCGGGGCGACGGCCCGGCCGCCCACCGGGCGCAGCTCACCGAACTCGGCGACGTCCTCGATGACATCCTCGCCTGCCCGTCGACGGGGCCCGCGCACGTCAAGGCCGTCACCCCCCGCCAGTCCAAGTACGTGAGGGCGCACGCCGTCACCAGCCTCTACGAGACCGGCAGGGCCCGGCACGTCGGCCGGTTGCCGCTGCTGGAGCACGAAATGATCACGTGGCAGTCCGGTCAGAAGTCACCGAACCGGCTCGACACCCTCGCCCACCTACTCACGCATCTGGACGCGGCCCGGCAGCCGGCTACCGTCTCCCGCCCCACCACCCGTGTCCCGACCCGGACGTCGGGGAACCCGCGCCGCGCCGCGATCCGACGCGCCTGAAGGGAGCCATGAGGGAACCCGGCCGGTCCCCCTGAGCTACCCTCCCGGTGATCCACCGCTCCCCCCGGAAGGGATCATCGCGTTGACCGCTCCCACCAGGCCCGGTGCCCGGCACATCCAGCTCCACCTGAAAGCCCTCGACTCCGGCCGGGTCCGCGTCAGTACCCCGCAGGCCCGCGGCTGGGCGACCGTCGCGAGAGGCCCCGACCAGCTGTGGCATGCCATCCAGCAGGCGTTCCAACAGGCCTCCATCGCCGGGCAAGCCGCATGGACAGGGACCGGGTACGGGCCCGACCGGCTGACAGCCGCC
>JAKDNL010000499.1 GCA_030451825.1 Pseudonocardia sp.
CGGCTCCGGCCGTCGAGCCCCCGGCCGGGGACGTGGACGACTCCTCCGGAGGCCGGAAGAAGCCCTCCGGGAAGTCCGGCAAGGGACGTCGCGGGAAGAAGAAGGACGCCGAGCCGGACGCCCCGCAGGCCGAGCCGCCCGCCGAGACCGAGGCAGCGGACCAGGAATCGGCCGACGACCCCGACGACGACGCCAGTGACGACTCCGACGGTGCCCGCCGCCGCCGTCGTCGTGGGCGCCGTGGCCGTGGCCGTGGGCGCGGCACCGACGGCGAGTACGACGGCGAGGACGGTGACGACTCCGAGGAGTCCGAGGCGTCGTCCGGCGACACGGGCTCCGACGACGGGTCGGACGACACGTCCGACTCGGGCGACACGAACGACGAGGGCTCGTCGGACTCCGGCGACGAGGGCGGATCCGGCTCCCGGCGTCGCCGGCGGCGTCGCCGTCGTGGCGGCTCGGACGGCTCCGAGGACCGCACCGAGGACGACCCGCCGAACACCGTCACCAAGGTCCGCCAGCCGCGCGAGAAGGAGACAGCGGACTCCTCCGACGACCAGGTGCAGAGCGTCCGCGGCTCGACCCGCCTGGAGGCCAAGCGCCAGCGCCGCCGGGATGGCCGCGACGCCGGCCGTCGCCGCCCGCCGATCCTGTCCGAGTCGGAGTTCCTGGCCCGCCGCGAGTCCGTCGAACGGACGATGGTGATCCGCCAGCTGTCCGACCGCAACGAGATCGGCGTGCTCGAGGACGACGTCCTGGTCGAGCACTTCATCACCGGCGGGCAGGCCGGCGGCAACTCGATGGTCGGCAACATCTACCTGGGCCGGGTGCAGAACGTGCTGCCCTCGATGGAGGCGGCGTTCATCGACATCGGGCGCGGTCGCAACGCCGTGCTCTACGCCGGCGAGGTGAACTGGGACGCGGCCGGGCTCAACGGCAAGGCCCGCCGGATCGAGCAGGCGCTGTCCTCCGGCGACCCGGTGCTGGTCCAGGTGACCAAGGACCCGGTCGGCCACAAGGGCGCGCGCCTGACCACTCAGATCAGCCTGGCCGGGCGGTTCCTGGTCTACGTGCCCTCCGGCAGTGCGGCGGGGATCAGCCGCAAGCTGCCCGACAACGAGCGTAAGCGGCTCAAGGACATGCTCAAGGAGATCGTCCCGAGCGAGGCCGGGGTGATCATCCGTACCGCGTCCGAGGGCGTCAGCCACGAGGCGCTGGAGCGCGACGTCCGCCGGCTGCAGGCGCAGTGGGAGGTCGTCAAGGAGCGCTCGGAGAAGACCGGCCCGAAGGCACCCAAGGCGCCGACCCTGCTCTACGAAGAGCCGGACATGCTGGTCAAGGTCGTGCGCGACCAGTTCAACGAGGACTTCTCGAAGCTCATCATCTCCGGCGACGACGCGTGGGAGACGGTCTCGCACTACGTCGAGCACGTCGCGCCGGAGCTGGGTGACCGGATGCACCGGCACGTCGGTTCGGCCGACGTGTTCACCGAGCACCGGATCGACGAGCAGCTGCTCAAGGCGCTCGACCGCAAGGTCTGGCTGCCCTCCGGCGGCACCCTGGTGATCGACCGCACCGAGGCGATGACCGTCGTCGACGTGAACACCGGCAAGTACACCGGCTCCGGGGGCAACCTCGAGGAGACGGTCACCCGCAACAACCTCGAGGCCGCCGAGGAGGTCGTGCGCCAGCTGCGGCTGCGCGACATCGGCGGGATCATCGTCGTGGACTTCATCGACATGGTGCTCGAGGCCAACCGGGACCTGGTGCTGCGCCGGCTCACCGAGTGCCTGGCCCGCGACCGCACCCGCCACCAGGTGGCCGAGGTGACGTCGCTGGGTCTGGTCCAGATGACCCGCAAGCGGGTGGGCGGCGGGCTGCTGGAGCACTTCTCCACCCCGTGCGAGGCGTGCCGCGGACGCGGAGTGATCGTCTCGGCCGACGGGGCCGGCCACGAGGGCAACGGAAGCGGTCACCAGCACGGCGGCAACGGGTCGTCGAACGGTCAACAGAACAGCAACCGCGGTGGCGGCAACAACGGCGGCGGGGACGGCGGCGAGGGCGGCCGGCGGCCCCGTGGCCGGGCCGGACGTCGCGGCGGCGGTCAGGACAAGGCCGGCACCCCCGAGGTGGACACCAGCTCGGCCGCGGTCGGCGTGGCACTGGTCGGCGCCGCGACGCTGGGTGCCTCGACGTCGGGTGCCTCGACGTCGGGTGCCTCGACGTCGGGTGCCTCGACATCAGGGCCCGTGACTTCGGGTGGCGTGACCTCGGGCGCCACTACGTCGGGTGCCGCGAGCTCGGGCGACAGCGCCCCGGCGGCCGGGGCCTCGTCGTCGACCGTGGCCGACGCCGCTCCCGCTCCGGAGCCGGGCCCCGGCGCCGGGGGTGTCCCGGAGATGGTGACCGAGCCGGTCTCCGCGGGCACACCGGTGACGACCTCGCCGGACGAGGAACGGGGCCGCACCGCGACCGCTCCCGCCGTCGAGGAACCGGCCGCCCCGGCGGCCGAGGCCGCTGCAGGGGCCCCGGCGGCCGAGGCCCCTGCAGCGGCGCCGGTGGAACCACCGGCACCGGTCGAGGAACAGGCGCCGGCTCCGCGTCGCAAGCGGGGCCGGGTCAGCCGCTCGGCCGGAGCGCCGTCGACGTCGGCGGAACCGGTCGTCGTCACGACGGCGGCAGTCGAGGCGGACGTGCCGTCCGTCGAGAGCCCGGCTCCGGTGATCCCGCCGGTGCCGCCGCAGCCGGAGCCGGTGGCGGTCGCCACCCGGCCCCGCCGGCCCCGGCGGGCCGCGTCCCGTCCGGCCGGTCCGCCGGTCGACGCCCCGGCTGACGCCGGGACCGACGGTGGGGCCTCGACCAGCACAGACACGGAGGCATGAGCCGGACAGGACCCGGCTCGACCCTTCAGAAATCCGTTCCGTACCCTGGGACAACAGGAGCCACGCCTGCGAGTGAATCTCGGGTGGTGGCGTGCGTGCCCTCACGAGTGCGCCGAAACCAGGACGTTCCATTGTCCCCCGATATTCAGGAGTCGTGCGTCAGCGATGTACGCGATCGTCAAGACCGGCGGCAAGCAGTACAAGGTAGCCGTGGATGAGACAGTCACCGTCGAGAAGATCGACGCTGAGCCGGGTACCAAGATCAGCCTTCCCGCCGTGCTGATCGTCGACGGCGACCAGGTGTCCACCGACGTGTCCGGCCTCACCACAGCGGTGGCCGCGACGATCGTCGAGCACACCAAGGGCCCGAAGATCCGCATTCACAAGTTCAAGAACAAGACCGGGTACCACAAGCGTCAGGGGCACCGTCAGCCTCTGACGACGGTCCAGGTCACGAGCATCGGCAAGTAGGGAGACGCATTCATGGCACACAAGAAGGGTGCGTCGAGCTCCCGTAACGGCCGCGACTCCAACGCTCAGTTCCTGGGCGTGAAGCGTTTCGGCGGCCAGACCGTCAAGGCCGGTGAGATCCTCATCCGCCAGCGTGGCACCGCCACCCACCCGGGCGTCGGCGTCGGCCGCGGCAGGGACGACACGCTCTACGCCCTGATCGAGGGCTCGGTGCAGTTCGGGCGCAAGTCCGGTCGCAAGACCGTGAACATCGTGCCGGTCGAGGTCTGAGGACCCGTACCAGGAAGATACGCACGCCGACGGCGGGTCACCCATCGGGTGGCCCGCCGTTCGTCGTCAGAAGCCGGATCCGTGAGATACATGTTCGACAACGTAGGGAGGTACCGCTGATGTCCCGGTTCGTCGATCGGGTCGTGCTGCACGCGACCGCGGGAGCCGGTGGCAACGGTTGTGCCTCGGTGCACAAGGAGAAGTTCAAGCCGCTCGGTGGCCCGGACGGCGGCAACGGCGGGCGGGGCGGGTCGATCATCCTGGTCGTCGACCCGGGCGTGCACACGCTGCTCGACTTCCACCACCGCCCGCACGCCGGCGCCCGCAACGGCACCCAGGGCCAGGGCTCGTTCAAGGCCGGGGCCAGCGCGCCGGACATGGAGATGCTCGTCCCGGACGGCACCGTCGTGTTCGACGCGCGCGGCGAGATCGTCGCCGACCTGGTCGGCGCCGGCACCCGGTTCGTCGCCGCCCAGGGCGGACGCGGAGGGCTCGGCAACGCCGCGCTGGCGTCGCCGGCGCGCAAGGCGCCGGGCTTCGCGCTGCTCGGCGAGCCGGGCGAGCAGGTCGAGCTGACCCTCGAGTTGCGATCGCTGGCCGACGTCGGGCTCGTCGGATTCCCGTCGGCCGGCAAGTCCTCACTGGTCGCGGCGCTGTCCGCGGCCCGGCCGAAGATCGCCGACTACCCGTTCACCACGCTGGTGCCCCAGCTCGGGGTGGTCAGCGCCGGCGACGAGACCTACACCGTCGCCGACGTGCCCGGCCTGATCCCCGGTGCCTCCGACGGCCGCGGGCTGGGCCTGGAGTTCCTCCGCCACATCGAGCGTTGCTCGGTGCTGGTGCACGTCGTCGACTGCGCGACGTTCGAGACGGAGCGCGACCCGGTCGCCGACGTCGAAGCACTGGAACAGGAGCTCGCCCGCTACGCCGAGATGCTCGGATCCGGGGCGCTCGGCGAGACCCTGGCCGACCGTCCCCGCCTGATCGCGCTGAACAAGGTCGACGTGCCGGATGCGGCGGACCTGGTCGACATCGTGCGCGCGGACCTGGCCGAGCGCTTCGGCTGGCCGATCTATGCGATCTCCACGGCCAGCCACTCCGGGTTGCGCGAGCTGTCGTTCGCCATGGCCGAGCGGGTGGCCGCGCAGCGGGCGGCGCAGCCGTCGGTCGAGCCGACGCGGATCGTGCTGCGTCCGAAGGGCGTCGGCGACACCGGGTTCGCCATCGAGACCGACCGCGAGCTCGAGGGCGGGTTCATCGTCCGCGGCGAGCGCCCGGAGCGTTGGATCCGCCAGACCTCGTTCGACAACGACGAGGCGGTCGGCTATCTGGGCGACCGGTTGGCCCGCCTCGGGGTGGAGGAGGCGCTGGCCAGGGCCGGTGCGGTACCGGGATGCCCGGTCACGATCGGGGACATGACGTTCGACTGGGAGCCCAGCACCCCGGCCGGGATGGCGGTCCTGATGTCCGGGCGCGGCACCGACCGGCGTCTCGACGAGCCCGACCGGGTCGGCGCCGACGAGCGCAAGCGGGCCCGCGTGGCCCGTCGGGCGCACCTGTCCGACGCCGAGCTCGGGGCGGGAGCGCACTACTCGTCCGATCACGACCTGGACGCGCCGGAGCGATGACCCC
>JAKDNL010000500.1 GCA_030451825.1 Pseudonocardia sp.
CGCCGGTACCGGCGGGGGCACGTAGCCGTTCGCGACCTCACCGGTCCAGTCGGCGGCACACGGCTGCTGCGCCGGCTCCGGCGTGCGGGTGGCCGGGCGGGCACCCGGCACCGCCGCCGGGGCGGGGTGCCGCCGGGCCCGCCGCACACCCCAGAGCACCAGCACGACGAGCAGCATCGCCAGCACCACCGCTGCGAGCGGCAGGAACGGGATCGTCGTCGTGCCGATCTTCATGAAGGCGCACCCTATGCGCCCGGACGGATCTTCCGCGCGTGTGCCGTCAGCTCGTACGCGACGCCGACGGCGGCCGGATCGGGCTCCCCCGGCCACCGTTCCCGCGGCCCTGCTCCCGCGTGCCGTCGGACTCGCCCTGGCCGTTGGATCCTGGGCGTGCGCCCTCGCCCCCGGACCCGGACGGCTTCTCCGAGCTGGGCTTCTTGCCCGCCGAACCGTTCTCCGTGTTCGCCGGGCCGGGGCGCGGGCCACCGCCGTTGGCCGTCCCCGGGGGGGATGGCACGGGGCGGCTCATCGTCGTCGGAGGCTCGGCGGCGTCCTTGCCCTCGCTCTCCGACGGCGATCGCTCGGCACCGCCGGGCTTCTCAGAACCAGCCGATGAGGTGTCACCGGATCGGCGTACCGGACCGACCGCGACCGTCCGCTCGGCGTCGTTGCCGGCATCCGACGCCGGCTGGTCCGCACGGCCGGAACTCGACCGTGCGGGGTCCTGAAGCGGGACGGCGGAGGTCGCCGGGTCGGCCGGCTTCGTCGACCCCGACGCCGGCCGGAACAGCTCGGCGGCCTGGTCGTCCGACGTCGACGGACGCATCGAGGTGGTGCGCTCTGGCCCTGCGTCCTGCGGCGACGACCCCGAGTTTCCCGCGGGTGCCGTCGAGGAACCGGACTGGCCCTGGCCGGAGGGGGACGAACCCGCCGCGGCAGGCTTCCCGTTGGTCTGCGGCCGTGCCGCGGCCGGACCGGGCGTCGCCGTCGGACCCGGCTTCGGACCCGGGCTCGGCTTGGGCCCCGGTGTGGGCCGGGGCGCGGCGGAGCGGGCGTCGCTGCTGTGCGGACCCGAGGCCGACCCGGGTGTCTGGTTCGACCCGCTCTGGTTCGGCCCACCTTGGTTCTTCGCGGCGCCCTGGTTCGCGGCGCCCTGGTTCGCGGCGCCCTGGTTCGGCCCGCTCTGGTTCTTCGGCGCGCCCTGGTTCGGCTCGCCCTGGTTCGGCCGGGCCTGCTTCGTCGCGTCCTGCTTCGTCGCCTCGTCGGGACGGCTCGCACCCTGTGCGGACTCGGAGGCCGACCTGACCTCGTGCCGGCCGGGCGCGGCGTCGTCGGAACGGGACGCACCCGCCGAGGTCGTCTCCTTCGCCGACGCACCGCCCTCGGGCTGCCGCGAGGAAGCGGACCCGGAGGGCGAACCCGACGGCGACGGGCGAGACGACGACCCGTTCATCTGTCCACCCGATGCACCGGACGACGCGCCGGCGCCCGACGCACCCGCCACAGCGGCACCGGCAGCAGCGGCACCGGCAGCAGCGGCACCGGCGCCCGACGAGCCGCCCGGCTGGTTGTGCAGACGTCCCAGCTCGGCGCGGACCTCGTCGCGCTTGCGGGTCAGGTCGCCGAGCTCGGCGCGGAGCTTGTCGCCCTGGGCGCGGGCCTGGTCGGCCTCGGAACGTGCGCGCTCGACGGCCTTCTTCGCCTCGGCACGGACGCGCTCGGCGTCGGAACGAGCCTGCTCGGTCTCGGCACGAGCGGAGTTGCGAGCCTTGGCCCGGATCTCCTCGGCCTCCTCCTCGGCCTTCTGCAGGATGGACTGCATCCGGTCGGAGAAGTCGTTGATCGCGTCCGGCGACTCGCCCGTCGGACGGGGCGATGGCCGCGGGGCGGGCCGCGGCCCGGGGCCGGGCTGGTGCCCAGGACCGGGCTGGTGCCCAGGACCGGGCTGGTGCCCGGCACCCGGCTGGGGCCCCCGCTGCGGCGGTCCGGCGAAGCCCCCGGGCGGCGCGACCGGCGGCATCGGAGCCGGCGGGCGGCTGCGGAACGCCTCGATGTCCGCGCGCATCCGCCCCATGACCCGCTGCATCGCTACGACGTGCTCGTCCACCTGGCGCCGGTCGTAGCCGCGGAGCACGACGTCGAAGCGCGGGGGACCACCTGGCCGGTCCGTCCCGTCTGTCGTCATCGTCTTCTCCTCCTGCTCCCCGGCCGGTCAGTGCTCGTCGAGGTCAGGGCCGACGAGGCCCGACTACAACGTTCAGCGTAGCCAGCTACGACTCATTCTGGCGACACGCGACCGGATTGCCGGTGTGGCGTTGCGCCCCGTCCACCCCGTCGCGTGACACGATGATCGGATCGGTTCCGCCGGACTTCCGGCCGCGTTGCCAGCAAGGGTACCGGCCAAGACGGAATACCATCGTGTGCGTGGACACCTCGCTCAAGGGCACGCTGCACCGACGCGGCCTGCGCATGACCCCCCAACGCCAGCTGGTGCTCGACGCCGTGTGCGACCTGGGCCACGCGACACCGGAACAGGTGTGCACGAAGGTGCAGGCCGTGGCGCCTGCGGTGAACATCACCACCGTCTACCGCACGCTGGACCTCCTCGAGCAGCTCGGCGTGGTCCAGCACGCCCATCTCGGGCACGGTGCACCCACCTACTCCCAGCACGAGCACCGGCACGTGCACCTCGTCTGCCACGCCTGCGGAAAGGTCGACGAGGCGCCGACCGAGCTGCTGAGTGCGGTGAGCGAGCGCATCCTGGCCGAGAACGGGTTCCGGCTGGACGCGACTCACGTCGCGTTGTCCGGAACCTGCGCCGACTGTGCCGACCGCCACGACCCGGACGCCGGAGAAGACGCCGGGACCACCGAGACACCCGAGGGAAGCCCGTGACCACTCCGGACCCGACGACCGACACCGAGATGCCGGGCAGTGCCCCGACCCCGGCCGACGACCTGGGTCGTCCCGACGCCGACGCCGCCGTCCCGGCGCACCGGGGCGACCCACCGGCCGAGCAACGGGCGATGGTGCGCTCCGCCGCCGTCGTCGACCGGGGGCACCGCGACGTGATCGCAGTCCCCGGCGAGGAACGCCTGTCCTGGCTGCACCTGCTCCTGACCCAGCACGTCAGCGAGTTGCCCGAGGACACCGGCTCCGAGGCGCTGGTGCTCGACCTCAACGGCCGCGTGCTGCACCACATGGTGCTGGCGCACGTCGCGGGCACCGTTTTCCTGGACACCGAGCCGGGCACCGGCGCCGAACTGCTGGTCTACCTGGACGCGATGCGCTTCTGGTCGCAGGTCGAGCCACGGGCGGCGACCGAGGAGTTCGCCGTGCTCAGCGTCGTCGGCCCGGACACCCCGTCCGTGCTGGCCGGCGCCGGGGCGCCGACACCGGAGCGCCCGTACGACTGCGCCGCCCTTCCCGGCGGTGGTGTGGTGCGCCGGATGCCGTGGCCCGGGAGGGACGCGGCCGACCTCGTCGTCCCGCGCGAGGAGAAGGACGCCTGGTGGGCGCGCCTGGAGGCGGCCGGGGCCCGGCCCGCCGGCACGCTCGCGTTCGAGGCCCTGCGCGCCGAATCGGTCCGTCCGCGGCTGGCGGTCGACACCGACGACCGGACGATCCCGCACGAGGTCGGCTGGATCGGCTCCGCGGTGCACCTGACGAAGGGCTGCTACCGGGGCCAGGAGACCGTCGCCCGAGTGGCGAACCTCGGGCGCCCTCCGCGACGTCTGGTGCTGCTGCTGCTCGACGCCGGCGACGAGGAGCTCCCGGTCACCGGGGACCCCGTCTTCCGGGACGGTCGCGCGATCGGCCGGGTGGGCACCGTCGCGCAGCACCACGAGCTCGGTCCGGTCGCGCTGGCCCTGCTCAAGCGATCGGTACCGGCCGACGCCGAGCTGACCGCCGGTGTCGAGGACCGCGCCTCACCCGCGGCCATCGATCCGGGCAGCTACACCGCCGACGCGTCGGAGCCGCCGCCGGGGCGCGCCGCACAGATGCGCGGAGGCGTTCGCGGGTGATCGGTCCTGGTCCGGGGTCGTGTCCGGCCCGGCGCCCGGGGCCGGACGCCGGGCCGGCTGTGACGCGGGCGGTGCCACGTCGCATGCCACCGGGATCGCAGGGTACTGTTGGTACCAGGACATTGATGACATGAATGGGGCCGCCGAGTAATACCGGCCGCCCCTTCCCTGTTGTAAGGGGGACCAGCCATGGGGCGCGGACGAGCCAAGGCCAAGCAGACGAAGGTGGCCCGCGAGCTCAAGTACAGCTCCCCCACGATGGATCTCGACGCGCTGCAGCGCGAGATCGGTGGTGGAACGGCGGTTACTGCCGAGGAGCCGGACGACGACTACGGCGAGTACGACGAGTACGCCGCCAAGTACGGCCCCGGCGCCGACAAGGACGACGGACCCCGGCGCTGAACGTCGCACCACGGCACCGGTGAGGGACCGCAGGGTCGCGGTCACACCCTCCGGTTTCCCCCGGCAACGGGATAAGGCAAGATCACTACGCCGGTCCGGGACGAATCGTCCGCGGTCGGTGTCACCGGTAACCCGGTGACCAGGTAGCGGTCGACCCCTCCCGAGGTGCGAGAGCCATGCGCGGCAATCTGTTCGCCGTCGCCGTGAACCTCGTCGTGCTCACGGTGCGCCGTGACCGGTTGCACGTGCTGCTGATCGAACGTGGTGAGCAGCCGTTCCTGGGCTCGTGGGCCCTGCCCGGTGGCTTCGTGCTGCCCGACGAGGACCTCACCGACACCGCGAGCCGACGGCTGGCCGAGGAGACCGGGGCCGACACCGTCGAGGCCGTCGTCGGCTACCTGGAGCAGCTGGCCAGCTACGCCGCGCCGGACCGGGATCCCCGGGGCCGGGTGCTCAGCGTCGGCTACCTCGCGCTGCTGCCGGACCTGCCCGAACCCACGCCGGGCGGCGACGCCGTCGCCTCGGCCTGGCGTCCGGTGGACGAGGCCGGCGATCTGGCGTTCGACCACGAGCGGATCCTGGGCGAAGGTGTCGAACGGGCCAGGTCCAAGCTCGAGTACACCACGCTGGCCGCGTCGATCTGCCCGTCCGAGTTCACCGTGACCGACCTGCGCCGGATCTATGAGGCGGTCTGGCGGACGTCGCTGGACCCGCGCAACTTCCAGCGCAAGGTCACCTCCACCGAGGGCTTCCTGGTACCGACGCCGACGCTGGTCACCGGCGGGCGGGGACGCCCGCCGAGGCTGTTCCGGCGGGGCCCGGCGACG
>JAKDNL010000002.1 GCA_030451825.1 Pseudonocardia sp.
CAACATGATCAACTATGCGAAGTCAGATTGATCACTACGAAGTGCGGCTGCCGTAATAGGACCCGGATACCTTCGTGCCTGACCGGACGAGCACGCGCCTCGGCAGGACAACAACCGGTGGATGAGATCCGGTCGGGCTGTTTCCGGTAATCGGCGGCCGCCCGAGCCACATGACGACACTCAGCGACGAGAGATGGGAATCCCGAGGTACATGGCGAAACGACAGATGCATCTGATCGGTCTCATGAACGGGGGGCCCGCGACCCATCACAACGGTGCGTGGAGACATCCCGACAGCGACGCCCACGAGGTCCTCACCTACGCGCGATACGAGAAGCTGGCCCAGATCTATGAGAGAGGGCTGTTCGACGGTGTCTTCTTCGTCGAGAGCCACCTCCCTGGCTTCGGTACCGATCAGGTCGACACGATCAGGTACGGCGGCATGTTGTCGCTGCTCGATCCCCTGCAGATCTTGACGGTGATGGCGCGGGTGACCAGGCATCTGGGTCTCAGCGCCACGATGAGCACGACGTTCTATCCCCCGTACATCATCGCCCGTGCTTTCGGCACGCTGGACCAGATGAGCAAGGGGCGGGCCGGGTGGAACGTCGTCACGTCCTTCCAGGACTCGGACGCCCGCCTCTTCGGGCACGATCACATCCTCGACAAGGCCTCGCGCTACGACATGGCCGACGAGGTCGTCGAGGCCTGCATGCAGCTGTGGGACACGTGGTCGGACGATGCTCTGGTCATCGATCGGGAGAGCGGGATCTTCGCTGATCCGGACAAGATCCGGTACAGCGCCTACGAGGGCAAGGTGGTGCGCTACGCAGGTGGCCTGACAGTCCCACGATCCGCCCAGGGCCGCCCGGTCATCATGCAGGCGGGAGCCTCCGCCAGGGGCATGGAGTTCGCGGCGCGGTGGGCCGAGGTGGTGTTCAGCCCGCACTCGACCGGGTCGGCCCTGCGCACCTATTACACGGACCTCAAGGGCCTGATGGTCGATCGATTCGGTCGCAGGCCGGGTGACTGCGCGGTACTTCCCTCCGTCGACGTCGTCGCCGGGGAGTCCGATGCAGAGGCGGCCGAGTACGCCGACTCGCTGGACGTCCTCGCCGAACCCCGAGCCGCGATGAAGGTGCTCGAGATGTCCCTGGGGGTCGAGCTGAAGGGTGTGCCGCTCGACACGCCGTTGTCGCAGATCGTTCCCGACGACGGCAAGCAGGTGCACGGCGCGGCACAGCGGCTCCTGGGGTGGAACTCCGAGGGGCGCGAGTCCACATTGCGCGACGCAGCCATGCTCCAGGCCACCAGCGACTTCACGCCACGGTACGTCGGGTCGGCGAAGACGGTGGTGGACCAGATGGAGGAGCTGTTCGAATCGGGGTGTTGCGACGGGTTCATCATCACGCACGCGCTCAGCCCGGACAGCCTCTCTCGGTTCGTCCAGTTCGTCGTCCCCGAGCTGCAGCGGCGCGGGCTCTACCGCACCGAGTACCGCGGCACGACGTTCCGCGACAACCTCTTCAGTTGAGTCCCGCGAGCTTCCGATCGGAGACAGCATGAGCATCACGCAAGACCGCCAGGAGATCGCCGACCTCCTTCTCCGCTACACAGGCGCACTGGACCGCTCTGAGTGGGATGCTGTCCGCACGGTCTTCACCGACGAGCCCGACATCGACTTCGGCCCCATGGGTTCGTGGAAGGGCGCCGACGCCGTCGGCGGCTTCATCGACACCTTCAGCGGGCTCCTCGAGCAGACCGGGACGAAGCCCGGCCACATCCTGCACCGCACGAGCAACCAGACGATCACCCTCGCCGGGGACGACGCCGAGGTGCGGACCTACCTGGATGCCCTTCTGCTGACGGGCTTCAACGAGGCGGGACTGCAGGCGATCGGCTACTACGACGACCATCTCGTCCGTACCGCGGCCGGATGGCGCGTTGATCGGCGGCGCTTCACGATCGTCCGGATGGGCCCGATCGGGGCGGTCCAGGACGGGCCATGACCCTGAACACCTCCGTCCGCGGCGACTACTGAGACACCCACAGGTCTGGTCCATCAGAATCGAGGTATTCCATGGCAGGACGGCTTGAGGGAAAAGTCGCCTTCATCACCGGTGCGGCGCGCGGGCAGGGCCGCAGCCACGCCGTCCGGTTCGCCGAGGAGGGCGCGGGCATCATCGCCATCGGTGTCTGCAAGGACCTCGGCATGACCGCCTATCCCCTGGCGACTCCCGAGGACCTCGCTGAGACGGTCCGGCTCGTCGAGGCGCTCGACCGGCGGATCGTGACCGCGGAAGTGGACGTGCGCGATCTCGAGGCGGTGAAGGACTTCGTCGCCTCGGCGGTCGAGCACCTCGGGCGGCTCGACATCGTCGTCGTCAACGCGGGCATCGACATCATCGACAACTCGCTGCACGAGATCGACCCCGTCCCGTGGGCGAACATCATGGACGTAAACCTCACCGGCGTGTGGAAGAGCGTCAAGGCCTCCGTCGGGCACATCCTGGCCGGTGGACGCGGGGGTTCGATCGTCTTGACCAGCTCCGTCGCCGGTCTCAAGCCGCATGCCAACATCGGCCACTACGTCGCGGCCAAGCACGGGGGGGGGGGGCGGCGTCATGCAATGGTTGGCGTTGGAACTCGGCCCGCAGGGCATCCGGGTGAACTCGATCCACCCCAGTCAGGTCAACACCCCCTGATGATGAACGAGTCGATCTACCGGCTCTTTCGCCCGGACCTCGAGAACCCGGCCCCGACGACATCGCCCCGATCTCGCAGCAGATGCATGTGCTGCCCATCCCGTGGGTGGAGCCGGAGGACATCAGCAACGCGGCGCTGTACCTCTCCTGCGACGAGTCGCGCTACGTCACGGGCGTCGCGTTGCCCGTCGATGCTGGTTGTTGCTTGAAATAGCTGCGAAGCTGCGCTTCTCGGAGTACGGACGGGCTCGGCTGCGCGAGCTCTGTCTCGGCGCCGACGTCGTCATGACCGACCTGCGCGAGCCCGTCCCCGTGGCGCTCAGCATCCGCGAGCAGGACCTGCGGCCGGCCCGCCTGGAGCCGTACGCCCGCCACTACCGCGCACGATCGCCGCGTTGTGCGGGCGGACGTTCGACCTCGGCTTCGGGCCGCTGCCGCGGACGCACTAGCACGGATCTGCCGGCCCTCGCTCCGGCAGGCCGGCCTTCGCCCCCCAGCTCGACCATCATCGCGGCGAGGGCGGTGTGGAGTTCTTCCGGGCGGTCGAGCATGGCGTGGTGGCCCGCGTCGGGCACCTCACCGAGAAGGACCGGGACGGGGAGCTCGTCCCGCAGCCGGGCGACGACGGATCGCGGGGTCAGCCCGTGCTCCGAGCGCAGGTACCCGAGCGGGCAGCGAAGGCGGCGCAGCCAGGGCCAGGCCAGGGTGGCGACCCTCTCGTCGAACTGGGCCAGAATGCCACGATCGAACCGCCACCCCCAGCGCTCGCCGTCCTGACGCAGGGAGTGCGGGACGACGTGGTCCAGGACGTAGTCGGCGTACCCGTCCTGGGGCGGGAGCGTCCGGAAGCGGGCGCGGGCCTCGCCGACGGAGCCGTAGGTCGGGGCAGGCCGGGGGCCCGCACCGTGTCGGCCGGCAACCCGAGGAGGCTCGGCGTCGGGATCGGTCAGCAGCGTGTCGCAGGTGATCACACCTGCGACGAGGTCGGGCCTGCTCGCGGCCACCGCGAGACAGACGAGGCCGCCGATGCTGTGTCCGACCAGGGTGGTGGGTCGCCCGGGGACGGCCTTCTCGATCACGGCGACGAGCTCGGTGGCCCAGCCGTCGAACGAATACTCCTCCCGGTGGTCGCTGGTGCCGTGTCCGGACAGGTCGGGGAGGACCACCCGGTGGTCGCGGGCGAACCGCGCGGCCACCGGCCACCACCACTGCGCGTGGGCGGTGCCACCGTGCACGACGACCAGCGACGGGGCGTCCTTGGGCCCCGCGGTCAGGTACCGCACCGTGACCCCGTCGACCTCGACGGCGCCGGCGTGGGACGGCGTGGCCAGGGCCTCGGTGAACCAGGCCGGCGTGCTCATCGGCCGCGGAACTCGGGGGTCCGGCGCTCCAGGAAGGCCGAGACGCCCTCGGCGAAGTCCTCGGTGCGGTTGAGCGTGTCCACCCAGCGTGCCTCCTGCTCCAGCTGGGAGCCGAGGTCCTGTGTGGACGCAGCCGCCATCAGCTCGCGGAGCCCGACGATCGCCAGCGGCGGGGTGCGGGGGCCGAGCTCGGCGGCGAGCCGGTGGGCCTCGGCGAGGGCCGTGCCGTCGTCGACCACGGCGTCGGCCAGGCCGACGGAGGCGAGGAACTCCGCGGTCATCGGGGTGTTGCGGATCATCAGGTTCGTCGCGCGGGCGGGGCCGAGCGTGCGGCCGAGGAACCAGGACACGCCCGCGTCCGGGGTCATGCCCAACGGGAACGTGCTGCCGTAGAGCGCTGCGGACCGGCCGAGCACCCGCAGGTCCCCGACCAGGGCGAGGCCGGCGCCGCCCCCGGCGGCCGCGCCCTCGACCGCCACGATCACCGGCATCGGCAGGGTGCGCATTGCGAGCAGGAACGCCTCGCACGCCGCCAGCATCCGCGCGGTGGTGCGGTCCTCGTCGGCGTTGCCGCCCGCGTTGTCCCCGTCGACCACATCGAGGTCGGCTCCGACGCAGAAGTGCTTGCCCGCGCCGCCGAGGACGAGCGCGCGGGCCCCGCTCGTCCGCACCTCCCCGAGCGCGGTGACCAGACCCTCCTGCATGGCGAGGTTCATCGCGTTGCGCCGGGCGGGCCGGGTGAGCAGGACCTCCGCGACGCCGTCGGCGATCGTCAGCTCGACCGGTGCGGCCTCGGTGGTCGTCATCTCTGTTCCTCCAGCCAGGCGGCACGCACCTGGGCAATGTCGACGGAGCGAGCCGGGGGACCCGCGGCTCCCGGGGTGTCGGAGAGGACGGGGCCGACGTCGGGCTGGATCCGTCCGCCGCGCTCGACGAAGACCCCGGCGGTCCGGGGGTGCGTGGTGGCCTCCGCAAGGTCCAGCACGGGGGACACGCAGGCGGGTGCGGCACCGGGGTCGGCGCACCACGCGTCTCGGGTTCGGGTGGCGAACACGACCTCGAGCTCGGCGGCCTGCGCCGGCCACGCCGCACTGTCGTACTGGGCGTCCCAGTCGGCGCCGTCGAGCCCGCACAGGGCCCGCAGGGCCGCGTAGAACTGTGGTTCCACCGCGCCGACCGCGACGTACCTGTCGTCCGCACAGCGGTACGCGCGATAGAACGGCGCGTCGCCCGACCCCGTGCCCACGGCGGTGTCGCCCTGCGCGGCGAGCTCGTGCGCGGCCGAGGTCAGCGTGGCTGTGGAGCGCAGGATGCTGCAGTCCACGACCTGGCCGCGCCCGCGGTTCCGGGCGGCGACCAGCGCTGCGAGGACGCCGTGCACCAGGGTCATGCCTGCCCCGCCGAAGTCGCCGAGCAGGCCGGGCGTCACGACGGGCCGCCCGTCCGTACCGCGCGCGAGGTGCAGGGCCCCGGACACGGCCGCGTAGTTGATGTCGTGGCCGGGGGCGTCGGTCCCCGGACCGCTCCGGCCCCAGCCGGACATCCGTCCGTAGACGCAGCGGGGGTTGGCCGCGTGCACCTCGTCCGGGCCGAGCCCGAGCCGTTCCGCGACACCGGGGCGGAAGCCCTCCAGCACGACGTCGGAGGTCGCGGCCAGGGCGGCGGCGCCGATCGGGTCGGTCCGTACGTCCACCTCGACGACCCGGCGTCCGCGGAGCAGGATCGTGTGCACCTCCGGGGCGCCGGGACGCTCCAGCCGGACGACGTCGGCGCCGAGATCGGCGAGCACCGTGCCGGCGAAGGCGACGGGCCCCACCCCGCCCAACTCCAGCACCCGGAGCTTCGCCAGCGGACCCGCCGTTCCCACGCGCGCGGTGTCGACGGCGGTCACGGGGCCGCCACCGCAGTGGCGGCGAGCTGCTCCCGCACGACGTGCTTGAGGATCTTGCCGGTCGCGTTGAGCGGCAGTGCGTCGAGGAAGACCACCTCGCGGGGGACCTTGTAGGCCGCCAGGGTAGCGCGGCAGCGGTCCACGACCAGCTGCTCGCCGACCGTCGAGCCCGGCGTGGCGACGACCGCGGCGACGATCCGCCGACCCCATCGCTCGTCCGGCACCCCGACGACCGCGACCTGCGCGATCCCGGGGATCTCGCCGATCACCCGCTCGATCTCCTCGGGATGGACGTTGATCCCGCCGGATGTGATCATGTGGTCCTTGCGGCCGTGCAGGTAGAGGTAGCCGTCGGCGTCGACCGAACCCAGGTCTCCGGTGCGGTACCAGCCCGCCCGCAGGGCCTGGGCGGTGCGGTCCGGATCCCCGGCGTAGCCCTGGAAGACGTGCGTGCCGCGCGAGCAGATCTCGCCGATCTCGCCCACCGCGACCGGTCGGTCCTCGGCGTCGAGCAGCGCGATCTCGCAGTCCAGCGCGGCCCGCCCGACGCTGCCGAGCAGGTGCTCGGCGCCGCCGAGAGCGCGGTCGTGGTCCTCAGGGGTCAGCAGGGTCATCGCACTGGCCTCGGTGCAGCCGTAGCTCTGGAACAGCTTGGCGCCGAACGCGTCCCGGGTCCGCCCGACGAGGCTCGGCGAGACCGGGGCGCCGCCGTAGAGGATCCAGCGCAGGCCGGCGTCCGACGGGGGCGTGTCCGGGGCCGCCTCCAGCATCATGTGGATCATCGTCGGGACGAAGGTGGCCCCGGCGACGCCCGGCCTGCGGACGGCGGCGAGCGCGCGCTCCGGGGAGAACTCGTCGAGCTCCACCGCGGCACCGCACCACAGCGCATGCTGGACCATCATGATCCCGGCCATCAGCATGATCGGCAGCGGCAGGTAGAACACCTCGCCGGGCTCGAACCGCATCCCGGCCTGCGACCAGCGGACCGACACCGGCACGAACCCGTCGTGGGTGAGCAGGGCCGCCTTGGGGCGGCCGGTCGTGCCGCTGGTGTAGGACTGCAGGGCGATCGGCTCGGCTGCGACGGGCAGCGCCGCCTCCGTGTCGCGAGGCCAGCCGCGCAGCGCCTGCCAGCCCGGACGCTCACCGCCGATGAGCAACAGGGGCAGGTCGAGCCCCTCGGCCGCCTCCTCCAGCGCCTCCGCCCGCGACGGGCTCCCGACGACCGCGCGGGCGTCCGAGTCGCGGAGGAAGCCCGCGTAGTCCTCCGCGCGCAGCCGCGGGTTGAGCGGGACCGTGACGAGCCCGGCCTTGGACGCGGCGAGCAGCGTGAGCACCGCGTCGGGATGGTTGGCCGAGGCGAGGGCCAGGCGGTCACCGGGACGAAGTCCCAGCTCGCCGAACCGGACGGCCCATGCCGACGTGACGGCCGACGCCTCGCCATAGCTCACGCCGTCGGGGCCGGTGGCGACCCGTAGCTCGGGCCGTCGACGGGCCCAGTACTCGAGGGGATCGTGCAGCCGCATCGCTACCTCCGCCGTCGCCGATCGGACACGGCAAGTGTTCGGCACCGGCGTTATCCGCCGCGTTATGGGACCGACCTGTCGTAGCGGGGTTCGTAACGTCGTGGGTCGACGGTGGCTCCGGCCCGGCGACGGGGTCGGGCGACGAACGGAGGGAGCGCGACGTGCACGTACAGGCCGCCGTCACGTACGGGGCGGGATCGGACTTCTCGCTCGCCGACATCGAGCTCGAGGACCCCAGGCCCGACGAGATCCTCGTCCGCACAGCCGCGGTCGGGTTGTGCCACAGCGACCTGACGGCCCGACAGTACTTCCCCGGCGGAGGCGTCCTCGGCCACGAGGGTGCCGGAGTCGTGGAGGTGGTCGGCTCGGCCGTCACCGGATTCGCCCCGGGCGACCACGTGGTGCTCGGTTTCGACGCCTGCGGGTCCTGCCGGGCCTGTCTGGGCGGCAGGCCGTACCGGTGCCGGAACTTCGCCGCGATGAACTACGGCGGCGCACGGCCTGACGGCAGCACCGCGCTGCGCGTGGGGGAGACGCCGATCGCGGGCAGCTTCTTCGGCCAGTCGTCGTTCGCCTCGCACTGCCTGGCGACCGCGCGGAACGCGGTCAAGGTCGACCCGCAGCTACCGCTCGACAAGCTCGCCCCGTTGGGCTGCGGGGTGATCACGGGCTCGGGCACGGTGCTGAACGCGCTGCGGCCCTTCCCCGGGTCGTCGCTGGTGGTGTTCGGGGCAGGCTCGGTCGGGTTGTCCGCGCTGCTCGGCGCGGTGGTGACCCAGGTCGGGACACTGATCGCGGTGGACATCGTGCCGGGGCGGCTGGAGCTGGCGCGCACGCTCGGTGCCACGCACGTGATCGACGGCCGCTCCGACGACGTCGCCGGGCAGATCCGCGATCTCACCGATGGGGGAGCGGACTACGCCGTCGAGACCAGCGGTGCCGCGTCGGTGGTCGCGACGGCGGTGTCGTCCGTACCGGAGGGCGGCACCGTGGCCCTGGTCGGGCTCGGTGACCTGCAGGGCACGATCACCCTGAGCCACTACGAGATGGTGATGGGCCGCACGGTGATGGGGGTGACCGAGGGCAACTCGGTGCCACAGGTCTACATCCCGCAGCTGATCGACCTGTGGCGAGCAGGCCGGTTCCCCTTCGACGCCATGATCACCGCCTACCCGTTCGACAAGATCGGGCAGGCGGTGGCGGACTCGGAGGCGGGCCGCACGGTCAAGGCCGTGCTGACGTTCTAGCTACCGCAGCAGCGCGCCGGCGTCCACCGGGAGGGTGGCGCCGGTGACGTAGCGGGCGCCGTCGGAGACCAGGAACAGCACCGCCTTGCTCACGTCCGCGGGCTCGACCCAGGGCACGGGGAGGGCGTTGTTGCCCGCGAAGGCCTCCCGGACGTCGTCCAGCCCTGGATCGTCGAGGTCGGGACGGAAGGTCCGGAAGGTCCCCTCGTTCATGATCATCGGAGTGTTCACGGCGGTGGGGTGCACGAGGTTGACCCGGATCGACTGGTGGGCGTGCTCCAGCGCGAGCGTGCGCATCAGGCCGGTCAGCCCGTGCTTGGCCGCGGTGTAGTGCACCAGGTTGCGGATGCCCCGCAGCCCGCCGACCGAGCTCGTCAGCACGATGGCGCCCCCGCCCGCCATGTGTGGGATCGCGGCGGCACAGGTGTTCCAGGCGCCGGTGTGGTTGGTGTCCAGGACGTTACGCCAGGCTTCGTCCGACAGGCCGCGCTCGACCCCGCCGTAGCCGGAGATGCCCGCGTTGGCCACGACGGCATCGAGCCTGCCGAACTCGGCCACGCCGCCGTCGACCGCCGCCCGGACCGCCGCCGAGTCGCGGACGTCGGCGATCGCGGCGTGGCAGCGCCGATCGTGCTTCTCGACCAGCCGGACCGTCTCGGCGAGGTCGTCCGGTGTGGACATCGGATAAGTGACGGTGTCGATCTGGGCGCAGATGTCCAACGCGATCACGTCCGCACCCGCCTCGGCGAGGTGGACGGCATGGCTGCGGCCCTGGCCGCGGGCCGCGCCGGTGACCAGCGCGACCCGCCCGGCCAGGTCGCTCACCGGTAGGGCCCCACGACCTTGGTCTGCAGGTAGCCCTGGATCGCCTCCGGGCCCGCCTCCTGACCGATCCCGGACTGCTTCCAGCCCGCGAGGGGCACGTGGAAGTCGGTGATGTGGGTGTTGATGTTGAGGGTGCCCGCGCGGATCTTGAGCGCAATCGCCTCCGCTCGCCCGATGTCCGGGCTGAAGACCGCCGAGCCGAGGCCGTAGATCGTGTCGTTCGCGATGGCCACCGCCTCGTCGTCGGTGTCGTAGGCGAGCACCGAGAGCACCGGGCCGAAGACCTCGTCCCGGGCGATCGCCTGGTCCGGCCGTACACCGCTGACAACGGTCGGCTCGACGTACCAGCCGCGGTCCAGGCCCGCGGGCCGTCGCCCGCCGGTCGTGATCGTGTTCCCGGCAGCGCGAGCACCTTCGACGAAGCCCTCCACCCGGGTGCGCTGCCGCTCGGCGACCAGCGGGCCGATCTCGGTGGTCTCGTCGAACGGGTCGCCCACCTTCTGTGCGGCCATCGCGGACGTCACGGCGTCGACGATCTCCCGCTCCCGGCTGCGGGGGGCCAGCAGCCGAGAGTTGGAGATGCAGATCTGTCCGTTGTTCTGGCAGACCCCGAAGACGATCTCGGGCAGCGCGGTGTCGAGGTCGACGTCGTCGAGCAGCACGGCCGCGGACTTCCCGCCGAGCTCCAGGCTCAGCCGCGTGAGGGTCGGCGCGGCATCGGCCATGATCGTGCGCCCCGCCGCCGTGCTGCCGGTGAAGGCGATCTTGTCCACGCCTGGGTGCTGGACCAGGTACCGCCCGGTCTCCCTGCCGCCCTGGACGATGTTGACGACGCCCGGTGGGATGTCCGCCGCCTCGAGGGCCTCGGCCAAGTGGTAGGCCGACAGCGGTGACTCCGGCGCGGGTTTGAGGACCACCGTGCAACCGGTCAGCAGGGCAGGCGCCAGCTTGTACATCGCGAGGAACAACGGCCCGTTCCACGGCACGATCGCACCCACGACGCCGATCGGCTGCTTGTGCACCCGCCAGGACCCGACCATGCCTGCGCGCTCTTCGGTCAGCTCGAGCGACTCGGCCAGGTCGGCGTAGTACTCGAGCATCATGACCGGGCCCGGCGCCTGGCCCGCGCGGGCGTAGCTGATCACCGAGCCCATCTCGGCGGTGATCGTCGTCGCGGTCTCGCCGACCCGTTCGGTCAGTGCCTTGGCCAGGTCGCGCATGTGCGCGGCGCGCTGTGCGGGGGTGAGCAAGGGCCAGTCGGTCTCGTCGAACGCCCGGCGAGCAGCGGCCACCGCGGCGTCGACGTCGGCTGGGGCGGCCTCGGGAACCGAGCCGACGACCTCCTCGGTGCTCGGGGAGATCACCTCGATGCGGGCGTCTGTCGACGGGGCGAGCCAGCCGCCGTCGATGAAGAAGGAATCACGGACATTGGTAGACAACTCTGTCTCCCGTCAGCCTGCGCGGAACGCGATGGACTTGGGCTGGGCGAACTCGAGCAGGCCGGTGAGGCCGTGCTCGGCCCCGACGCCGGAGGCGCCCCAGCCGGTGATGGGGGCGGCGAGGTCGGGGGCGGTGCCGCCGCCGTTGATGCGGACCGAGCCGGTCCGCAGCCGTCGGGCGATCTCCCAGGCCTTGCCCGTGTCGGCGCTGACCACCCCTCCGGAGAGGCCGAAGCGGGAGTCGTTGGCGATCGCCACGGCCTGGTCGTCGGAGTCGAAGGGCAGCACGACGGCGACCGGACCGAAGATCTCCTCCTGGGCCACCCGCGCCTTCGGGGAGACCCCGTGGATCACGGTGGGGCGGTAGAAGAACCCGTCCCGGTCGACCGGTTTGCCGCCGCAGACGACCTCGCCGCCCTCCTCGGCGCCGATCCGGACGTAGTCGGCGACCCGCCGCCGTTGGGCCTCGGAGACCAGCGGGCCCATCGTCGTGCCCGGCTCGGCGGGATCGCCGATCACGGCAGCCTCTGCCCGGGTGGCGAGCGCGTCGAGGAAGTCGTCGACCAGCGCACGGTGCACGACGTGTCGGGTCAGGAGCACACAGCCCTGACCTGCGTGCAGGGTGAAGCTGGCGAAGGCGATGTCCGCCGCGTGCTGCACGTCCGCGTCCTCGCGGACCACGAGCGCGGACTTGCCCCCGAGCTCCAGGACGACCGGCTTGAGCGAGTCCGCGGCCGCCCGCATGACGGCGCTGCCGGTGCGGTCGGAGCCGGTGAAGCTGATCATGTCGACCCGCGGGTCGGTGACCAACCGCTCGCCGACCTCGGGACCGCCCGTGACGACGTTGAGCACCCCGGGCGGGAGGCCCGCCTCGGCCGCGGCCGCGCCCAGGACGAGGCCTTCCAGCGGGGTCAGCGGCGAGGGCTTGAGGATCGCGGTGTTGCCCAGCGCGAGTGCCGGGCCGAGCTTGGACAGGTTGAGGAAGAGCGGGAAGTTGAACGGCGTGATCAGCCCGACGACGCCGAGCGGCTCGTGCACCAGGGCCGTCCCGCCGAGCACCGAGCCCGCACCGACCTTCAGGGGTGTCACCGAGTCCAACTCGCCCGCCGCCAGGTCGACGGCGTGGCTGAACCGCCCGAAGCCCAGCCCGAAGTGGGTGCTCTCGACCAGCCACGGCAGCGCGCCGGACTCGGCGGTGATCACGCGCGCCAGCTCTGTGCGGTGCGCGTCGAGCACCTCGACGAACCGGCGCAGCAGCCTGCCACGTTCGGCCTGGGGCATCCGTGGCCACGGGCCCTCGTCGTACGCGCGGCGGGCGGCGACGACCGCGGCGTCGAGATCCGTCGCCGTGCCCTCCGGGACCGTGCCGACCACGGCGGCCGTGGCCGGGTTGACCACCGCGGTGGTCGCTCCGGCGGACGTCCGCCAGCCGCCGTCGACGAAGAGGCCGTCGTAGGTCGTGCGCACCTCCATCAGGCCGTCCAGGTCAGTGACAGCGAGTCGAGGCCGTTGACCTGGTTCATGTGCCGGGTCGGCGTGGTGCCCGGCGTGATCGAGTAGTGCGGGATGCGCGCGTGGAACTCCTCCAGCACGATCTTGAGCTCGAGCCGCGCGAGGTGGGAGCCGACGCAGCGGTGCGGACCCACGCCGAACGTCAGGTGCCGGTTCGCGTCCCGGGAGAAGTCGATCTCCTCGGGGTCGGTGAACTGGGCGGGGTCCCGGTTCGCGGCGATGGAGTTGATGAGCACCCGGTCCTCGGCCTTGACGGGGCAGCCGCTCAGCTCCACGTCCTCGGTGACGCCGCGGCCGATCATGATGACCGGCTCGTAGCGGAGGAACTCCTCCACGGCGCGTGGGATGACGGTCGGGTCGTCGAGGATCTGCTGTCGCAGGTCCGGGCGCTGCGCGAGGTGCTGGAACATGAACGACATGGCCGAGGTGACGGTGTCCAGCCCGCCGAGGAACAGCAGGAAGACCATGTAGAGCATGTCCTCGGGGTCGATCGGCTCATCGTCGACCACGGCGTCCAACAGGGCGCTCATGATGTCGTCCTGCGGGTCCGCCCGGCGGGCCTCGATCAGGTCCGCCAGGTACTTCAGGGTCCGCTGCTGGGCTTCGCCCGCGGACATCGCCGTGTCCCCGGCGTGGGCTTGGTGGTTGATCAGCGTGGCCCAGGTGTGGAAGCTCTCGGTGTCCTCGACCGGCAGGCCCATCATCTCGACGAAGATCGTCGTCGGGAGCGGCGCCGCGAAGTCCCGGACGAAGTCGCACTCGCTCTTCGCGTGGAACTGGTCGATCAGCATCCCGCAGAGCCTGCGGATCTTCGGCTCGAGCGCGTTGATGTTGCGGGGGGAGAAGGCCTTCGCGATCAGGCCGCGGAACTTCGCGTGATCCGGCGGGTCGGTCTCCAGTGGGGGCAGCGAGCGGTGCTTGCCGCCTGCCGGGATCCGGGCGCCCTTCGCACTGGTGAAGACGACCGGGTTCTGCATGATCGCCCGGGCGTCCTCGTAGTCCGAGACCACCCAGAAGCCGTCGTGGACGTCGCTGTGGCCGACCGGGCACTGTTCGCGCATGGCGGTGGACACCGCGAACGGGTCCGCCCCGAGCCGGGCGTCGTGATGGTCGAAGTGTTCGACGAAGTGGTCGACGAGGGCTGCGTCCATCGTCGTGGCGGGGCGTGTGTCCATGCCGCATCCTCCGGGTTCGGGTCGACCGCCGTGGTCGCGGGTCGATGGTTCCCGGGCGTCGTTATCGCGTGCGTTACGACCGGCCGTCCGGCCGTCGCACCCCGCTCGACCTCCGTTAACGCGGCTCGTAACGCGAGCCTGCGTAGCTTCGCCGCCCAGCACGGCAAGGGCGACGTGCTCCGCGTTGCGAGGGTGGGTGAGGCCCACCTCGGGAGCCGACCCGTCCCCGTTCCGTCACCGAGACCAAAGGGAGTGTTGCAGTGGCGACACTGGACGAGCTCGGCACCGGCAGCCTTCCCGCCGCCGGTTCGGCGAGGATCACTGTGAGTGGGTTGGAGCGCCATTTCGAGACCCCGGACGGCCTGCTCCAGGCACTGGGGCCATTGGATCTGGAGGTCCGCGACGGCGAGTTCCTCTGCATCGTCGGCCCCTCGGGGTGCGGGAAGTCGACGTTCCTCCGCGTCGCGGCCGGTCTGCTGGACCCGACCGGCGGGGAGATGACCGTCGAGCGCGGCGGCACCGGTCCGCTGTCGGCGATGGTCTTCCAGGACTACAGCATCTTTCCCTGGAAGACCGTGGAGCAGAACGTGGGCTTCGGGCTGGAGGTCGGCGGCCGCGCTCCCGCTGACGCGGACGCGCGGACCGAGTACTGGCTCGAGCGGCTGGGCCTGGCGCAGTTCCGGCGGAGCTACCCGAGCGAGCTGTCCGGCGGCATGCGGCAGCGGGTGTCGATCGCCCGGGCGCTCGTCGTCGAGCCGGAGATCCTGCTGATGGACGAGCCGTTCGCGGCGCTCGACGCCCAGCTCCGGATGCTGATGCAGGACGAGCTGCTCGCGCTCTGGCAGGAGCACCGGCGCACCGTCGTGTTCATCACCCACAACCTCGACGAGGCGGTGCTGTTGGGCGACCGGGTGATCGTGATGAGCCGCAGGCCCGGCCGGATCGTCGGCGAGTTCGAGGTGCCGTTCACCCGGCCCCGCACCGCCGACCTGCGGGGCAGCGGGGAGTTCGCCGCCCTGGAACAGGAGATCTGGGTGAACCTGCGCTCGGAGGCCTACGGAGCCGCAGTACCTGAACCCGAACGGCCTGTGGTTCCCGCCGCACGGGGACTGTTCCGGAGGAACCGATGACCACCACGAATTACCGGCCCGCGGCACCGACCTCACCGCCGGCCGTGAGCCGCGACCGGATCGTCTTCACACCGAAGGTCTCGCTCGCCGACCGGCACCGCCGGAACACGCGGGGGCGGCAGATCGACAACGCCCTGCGCTTCGGTGTACCGATCGGCCTGCTGGTTGTCTGGCAGCTCGCGGCGATGCTCGACCTGTTCGATCGACGGTTCTTCCCGTCGCCGGGTGACGTTATGGCGTCCCTCGACACCGCCGTCAGCACCGGGGTCCTTCAGGAGGCGGCGCTGGTCAGCACCTACCGGCTGGTCTTCGCGTTCGTTGCCGGAGCGCTCGCCGGACTGGTGATGGGCTTCCTGCTCGGCCGGATCCGGCGCCTGAACGTCGCCCTCGACCCGATCATCAGCGCCCTCTACACGGTGCCGAAGCTCGCGATGCTGCCGATCCTGCTGCTCATCTTCGGCCTGTCCGACCTGCCGATCCTGGTGCTGATCGCCGCCAGCGTGTTCTTCATCGTCGTCATCTCTACGACCGCGGCGGTCACGACGGTGCAGAAGCATTACATGGAACCCGCCCAGTGCTTCGGAGCGACCCGGCTGCAGACGCTACGCCACGTCATCCTGCCCGCCTCGCTGCCGTCGGTATTCGTGGCCTTGCGGCTCGCCGCGGGCAACGCGGTTCTGGTGCTGATCGGCATCGAGTTCGTCCAAGGCGGCGCGGGCATGGGATATCTGATCTGGAACTCCTGGCAGCTGTTCGACGTGGGCCGGATGTATGTAGGAGTCGTGCTGGTCGCGGTCTTCGGTGTGCTCTTCCAGGCCCTCATTACCGGCCTCGGCCGCGTGCTTACCCCGTGGACGCGCCGTGGCGGCGCAGGGACCACGGTCTGATTTAACCACCGTCTGGTACGTCGCTCCTCACCTCGAGACAGGGGAACAAATTCATGACCACGGACAACGCCGTCCGCCGGAAGCGCAGACCATTCCGTACGACCGTCGCCGTAACGGTCGCAGCGCTGGCGTTCATCACCGCAGCGTGCGGAACAGGGGGAACGTCGTCGAGGGGGGAGGCGTCGGGAGACGTCTTCGCTCCCACCGGCGACCCGTTGGCGCCGCGGCCATTGCCGGAGAAGGAGAAGGTAGTCATCGGTATCGGCGACCAACTCGAGGTCTACGCACAGTTCATGTTGGCGGAGGCCTACGGCGAGTTCGCCAAGGAGAACCTTGAGATCCAGGCCGAGAACATCCCCGAATCCGATAAGATGCCGCTGCTGGCCCAGGGGCGGATGGACCTTGGGTTCGTGGCGATGACCGCGGGGCTGCTCAACTCCATGGCAAGTGACACCGGCGTGAAATGGGCCTTTCCCGGCTCGGCCTACGGGCCCGAGTCCCAGCAGGGCTACTGGTTCAACAGAACCGCCTTCCCGAACGGGGTCTCCGCCTCGGAGATGAAGGGCAAGACGGTCCTGACGCCCTCGGGTAGCGCGTCGATCTCGGCCTACTATCTGTGGCAGTGGATCCAGAAGAACGACCCGTCAATCCAGTTCGGCGACGTCGAGTTCAAGATGATGAAGCCGACCGAGATCGCGATCGCGATGACCAACGGCGCCGCCGACGTCGCCCAGGTGACTTCTCCCGGCTCGGCGCTGCTGGCCACGGACCCGTGCTGCGAGTTCGTCGACACCGGCTTCCCGCGCACTGCGCTGATCGGCTATGTGGGCAGCAAGGACTTCCTGGAAGAGCGGCCGGCGGTCGCGATGGCCTTCTTCCGGGCCGTCGCGCGCACGCAGAGGCAGTACCTGCAGGGTGACTACCACGCCAACCCCGAGGTGGCGCAGAAACTTGCCCAGCAGATGGGCATCACCACCGAGAAGCTGCAGAGCCTGCCCACGCTCCTGTTCGATCCGAACTTCCCGCTGGGCACCGAGCACCTCGCCGCCCAGCAGTACTGGCGGGACCTCGGGCTGTTGAACTACCCGACAAACCTCACCACGGAGCCGGGCTACGACCCCGGGTCGGTCGACACGCGCACCACGGCCCCGGGCGCCTGATCGCACCCCGCGCGCGGGGGTGGCCTCACGGCCTCCCCGGCGGCCCGCATCGGAGGGATTCCCGTGCTCGACCCGCTCGAACCGATCGACGACGGAGCGGCGCTCCGCCGGACCTACGGCTGCTTCCCGACCGGGGTGGCCGCGGTGTGCGGGCTCGTGGCCGGTGCGCCCGACGGCATGGCGGCCGGCTCGTTCACCTCGGTATCGCTCGACCCGCCGCTCGTCTCGGTGTGCGTGCAGAACTCCTCGTCGACCTGGCCGCGCCTGCGCGCGCTGGCCCGGCTCGGCGTCAGCGTCCTCGCCGAGACGCACGACCGTGCGTGTACCGCCCTGTCCCGCAAAGGGGGTGACCATTTCGAGAGTGTGTCCTGGGATGCCACTGGGGACGGCGCGATACTTGTCCACGGCGCCACGGCGCCACGGCGCCACGGCGTGGCTCGACTGCGAGCTGCACGATGAGATCCCCGCGGGCGACCACACGATGGTCCTGCTGCGCGTGCTCGGCACGCGGACCGATCCGGCGACACCGCCGCTGGTCTTCCACGGCAGTCGCTTCCGGCTCCTCGCGGCGGGCTGACGCCCCTCGACGCGTCACGCGATAACGCCGGCGATAACGGCCCGATGTGAGGCTGGGCGTGCCGGCACCGACGACGGCGCCGGTCGACACCGTGGGAGGGACTCTCGTGCCGACGATGTTCACCGGGATCCGGGTGGTCGAGGTGGCCAGCTTCCAGCTGGTCCCCGCTGCGGCGGCGGTGCTCGCCGAGTTCGGTGCCGACGTCGTGAAGGTGGAGCCGCCGGCCGGCGACCCGCAGCGCGCGCTGGGACCTGCGGACGGGCCACACATCCCTCGATCGAACAGACCAACCACGGCAAGCCCGGCGTCGTCCTCGACACCGTCGCCGAGGAGGGTCGCGCGCAGCTGCGCGGGCTGTGCCCCGGCGCCGACGTGGTGATGACCAACCTGCGCGATCCGGCACTGGCAGCGCTCGGAATCCGCGAGCAGGACCTGGCGCCCGTGCGGTTCGACGGTGCCGTTGACGCCCTCCCCGCCCCGCGACTGGGCGGGCACACCGACGAGATCCTCCGCGAGACGGCATTGACTAGTGGATCACGTCGCTTGTCCGACATTACCCATCCGTGTTAGGTCAGTCACGTGATGACCGACATGTCGACGGCGTCGCCGGCCCCGCGAGGAGCGGGCCCCACCCCTCCCGACGCCTGGCCGATGTCGGCTGACCCGTCCGCGACGATCGCGCGCGCAGCCCTCAGCAGGCGGATCGCCGATGGGTTCGCGCGCGGACCGGTGGTGATGGTTGTCGCCGGGACTGGAACCGGGAAGACAACGATCGCCCGCCTCGTCGCGAAGGAGCGTCAGGAGCGCGTCGGTTGGGTCGCCCTCGAGTCGGGCTCGACGGCAGACGACCTGCGGCGGGTGCTGCACGGTGCGAGCACGACGCCCTTCGTCGTTCTGGACGACGTCGAGAACGTCGTGGACGATCCCGATCTCATCGGGATCCTCGTCGGCTACCTCGCCTCGCCGCCCGCCGGCACGGAAATCCTCGCGCTGACCACACGGTCGCTCGGGCCGGTCGTGGGCGAGCTGGTCCTCGCCGGAACGTGCGACGTCATCGGCCCCTCCGACCTGGGTGTCCGGTCCGAAGAAGTGGCCGCCCTCGCCGCGGCGGTCCGTCCCGGGCTGTCCGAGGCCGAGGCCACCCGCATTGCCGAACGGGCGGAGGGGTGGATCGCCGGCTGTGTGCTGTTGATGCGCCTGTTTGGACCGTCCGCCCCGCTATCTCCGGTCCTGGTCGATCTCGTCGAGGCGCGCATTGTGGATGGTCTGTCCCTCGACGAGCAGGATCTGCTCCTGGCGGGTTCCCTGTTGGATCGGCTGACCCGCCAGGACACCGTCGGGTTGCTCGGCCCCCGCGGGGAGTCCGTCTTCGGAGCCCTCCGCACCCGGATGCTGCCGATGATCGAGCGCGGCCCCGGGCGCGGCGAGAACGCGGCCCCGGAGGACGCGCTGTTCTACGCCCCGCTGCTGAAGGAATGCCTCCAGGAGATCCTCCCGAGGCGGCGGGCCGGGAGGCTGCCCGAACTGCGCAGGCGCTTCGCCATGCACCTGAGCCTGGCCGGCCGTTTCGACGCTGCTGTCGACTGGTGCGTACGAGCGGGTGATCCCCGCCTGGCGGTCGAGGTGTTGCAGGAAGGGATCAGCAGGCTCCCGGACCCCACGCCGATCGTGCCGCTTGTGGAGCGGTGGGTCGAGCTGATCGGCGAGCCGTACCTGCTCGCCTCCGACATCCTGACGGCCTGCCGGATCCGAGCGCTGCACGCCGTGCGTCGCATCGACCGCGCCGTCGTGCTCATCCACCAGCTGGAGCGCGACGGTCGGATGGACGACGTGGTGGCGGTCGACCCAGGGATCGTCGGGGTCGTGCTGTGGACGTTGCACAGCAGGCCGGGGGAGGCTGAGCAGTACGTCGACGACCGGCGCGACGGCCACCGCGCCGACGCGGTGCGCTTCATGATCGCGGCGACCAGCGGCACCGAGCCCGCGCTCTCGCCGCTGACCACTCGCTGGGAGAACATGGCTCCGGTCGTGCACTGGGGCATGCTCTGGCAGGGCCGGTGTATGGAGATCCTCGGCACCGTCGGCACGTCGGACGCCGTGGACAATCCCAACATCGTGCTGGCTGCGGCCTGGACCGGGCGGACGGAGGACGCCGAGGCGGCCTGGCAGGACATCCCGGCGGAACGGCGGGCACGCCCCCACGCCCAGTTCGCGCGGGCTGCCCTCGACATTGCCGGCGGCGAGACGGATCGGGCCCGCCGGGTGCTGCGCGAGAGCGCCGAGGCCGCGCGCAGCACGGGCGGCGAGAACCACCACGAGATCCTGGACGCCTGGGCGGCGCTCAAGAAGGGATCGCCCGCCGAGGCCGCGGCGGCGCTGCGTCCCGGGCTGGTCGAGCTCGACGGAGTGGAGCGGCGGGCCATCACCGAGTGGGCCAGGCTGGTCTTGGGGCTGGCGATGCTGGATCTTGACCGTCCACGGGACACGGTCGATGTGCTCGGGCCGGCGGTGGAGTCGATGTTGCGCTCCCGTCGTCACCTGATGGTCGCTGCCGCGGGTTACGCCCTCGCGGAGGCACACTCGCGCCTCGGGGACGAGTCCGCCGCCCGGGCCGTCCTCGCCGACTTCCGGAGCCGGGTCGGGTCGCTCGGCAGCTCGTACTGGGCGGATGAGGCCCTCGGGCGCTGCTACCGACTGCGCTCGGGCGATCTGCTGAACCTTGCGACCCCGCAGGAGACGGCCACGTCGTCCGCGACCGCCGACGATCGGCTGCCCCAGCGGGTGGACCTACGGCCCTTCCACGAGCCACCTGGGGTTGTGGTCGACGGCGTCGAGTCCATGGCCCGGCGGATGAAGGTCGTCGAGCTGATCGCGGACCTCGCCCAGCATCCGGACGGGATCGAACGGGGCAGATTGCAGGAGCGCCTGTTCCCGGAGGTCGGTCGCAGCCGCGGGGGCAACCACTTCAGACAGATCATCTTCCGGCTCCGCGAGCTGACCGGCGTGCGGCTGGAGCGCAGTGACAACGCGGTGTCCTGGCCGAAGTCGGTGGAGCTTGTCGCCGAGGACGACACGTTCGAGCGCGCGGCACTGGCGGTCCGGAGCATCAAGGAGCTGAATGCGGAGGACATGCGCTTCCTCCGCGAAGCGGTCGACCTCGCGCCGGGCGTCTACCTGCCGGGAAGCAACCTGGCCTGGGTGGAGCAGCGCCGGGTGTACCTGTCGGTGCTGCACGAGGAGGCCGTGAGCACGCTGCTGTGGTGCGCCGTGGAGGCGTCCGACGTCGAGATGGTGCGGCGCTACGCCTCCCGTGCCCTGGAGAGCAACCCGTTCAGCGAGGAGATCTACGGCCTGCTGATGCGGGCCGAGTATCTCGGCGGGAACCGGGTCGCGGCGATGGCGGTGTACCGCCGTGCGCATTCCGCGTTGGCGGAGCTGGGCCTGGAGCCCGGGCCCGAGTTGCGAAGGCTCGCCCAGGCCGCGGTCCCCACAACCCCACGAGCCACGCGCCGGAGCTGATGGATCAGCGCCCCCGCCAGGCGGGAGCGCGCTTCTCCGCGAAAGCCCTCGCGCCCTCGACCCGGTCCTCGGAGAGGTAGGGGTTGGGGCCTGCGTTCAGCCGGAGGTTGGCGGGCACGGACATCTCCCAACCCTTGCCTGCCATCTCCTTGTAGCGGCGCAGGGACAGCGGGGCACGGGTGAGCAGCTCGGCCACCCACTCCTCGACCCGCTTCCCGAACTCCACGCGCGGCCAGACCCGGTTTACCAGGCCCATCTCGCGCGCCCGGTCGGCGGGGATCCGGTCGCCGAAGTAGAGCATCTCCATCGCCAAGGCCCGGGGGATCAGGCGTGGGAGCACCACCGAGCCGAAGTTGGCGCCCATGCCGCGCAGGGACTCGGGCATGCCGAAGACGGACTCCTCCGAGGCCACCCGCAGGTCGCAGGCCATCGCGAGCTCGCAGCCGCCGCCGAGGGCGTACCCGTCGACGACGGCGATCGTCGGCTTGGGGATCTCCAGGACCGCCTCGTAGACGTTGCGCTCGACCTCGATCATCGGGGTGACGGTGCGGACGCCCGCGGCGTCGCGATCCCGCATCTCCGTGAGGTCCGCGCCCACGCAGAAGGCCTTCCCACCGGATCCCTGCAGGACGACGACCCAGACCTGCGGGTCGACGGTGACGTCCACGGCGGCGGCCACGAGCTGCTGCTTGAGCGCGCCGTTGAGCGCGTTGAGACGCTCGGGTCGGTTGAGGGTGAGCCAGGCGGCGTGGCCGCGCTTGTCGACGACGAGTTCGGTCACCGGATCTCCTGCAGCTCCACCGCGTCCCGCTGGGCACTGGTAATCGGTGCCTTCCACGGCGACCGGCGCCCCGCATAGGCGGCGGGGCCGAGGCGGAAGTGTGCTGCCTCCTCGATCGTCTCCACGAACGGCATGTCCATCGGATACAGCCGGGCACCGCGGGGGCGTGGCCCTGCGAGGGGGATCCGCCCATGGAGCGGCCGCCCGACGATCTCGGCGGCGAGCAACGCGACCTCGATGAGTCGGTCCCGGTCAACCCCAGTGTTCAGGCCGGACTCTTCGAGCAGGTCGACGAGGTCCTCGGTCGAGATCATTCCGGTCGCACGGCCGTTCCCGCAGTAGGGGCAGCCGCCGATCCCGCCGACCGCGGCGTCGATGACCAGTGTCATGTCGGCGGGCATCGCCCGCAGGGCGGCCCATGCCGAGACGAGCGCGGCCCCACGCTGGTCGTGCAGGTGCAGGTGGATCGTGCGTATTTCGGGCCAGCGGGCCCGGATCGCGTGGACGTACTCCTCCACCCGCAGCGGGCTGGTCCAGCCCATCGGGTCGCCGAGCCACACGGTGTCGACGGCGATGCCGGCGTCCCTCCAGGTCCGGACCATCCGGTCGAGGAGACTCAGCCCGTCGGCCACCGCGACGTCCCCGGTCCAGTTCGAGCCGAAGGCAGCGCCGAGCCGGACGGTCGCAGTGGTCGTCCCAGCCTCGCGGGCTTTCACGACGACGCCCGCCCAGCCGTTGATCTCTTGGGCCTGGGTGCGGTTGGTGTTGCGCTGCGCGAAGACGTCGCAGGCGTGCCCGGTGAGCCGGGGGCGAGTGTCGACCGTCAGGGGAGGGACGTACTTCGCCCGCCGCTCGGCGCCCTTCTCGTTGAGCACCAGGGCCGTGTAGTCGACACCGGAGACGGGGGCGAAGCGCGACAGGACCTCCTCGACGTCGGCCATCTGCGGCACCCACTTCGGGCTGACGAACGAGCCGATCACCAGGTGGCGCAGGCCGGTCGTGGACAGCGCGTCGAGCAGCTCGACCTTGCGGGCCGTCGGGATGGCCGCGTCCTCGATCTGCATGCCCTCCCGCATCGTCTCGTCGACGATCCGCACCCGCGGGAGATCAGCCACCGTTCATCACCAGCACACCGCGCAGATTCCGCCCCTCGAGCTGGTCGGCGAGCGCGGTGCCGATGTTGGCCAGCGGGTAGCGGGTGATCATGGCGTCGAGGTCGAGTAGGCCGTCCCGGTAGAGGTCCAGGAGCCGCGGCGTGGCCGTGCGAGGATCGAGGGACCCGAACAGGCAGCCGCGGATCTGCTTGTTGAGCAGCGCGAACATGCCGATGTCGAGCGGCACCGGCGTCTCGCCGAACGGACCCATCCCGGTCACCACGAGCACCGCGTCCTTCCCGGTGATGTCCAGCCCGTCGTGCAGGATCTCGGGGGTCACGACGCTGGGGGTGAGGATCACCCGGTCCGCGCCCTGCCCGTCGGTGAGATCGGCGACCATGCCGCGGACCTCGTCGATGGACGCGGCGGTCCGGGTGGCGCCGAAGGTCTTCGCCCCGTCGCGGCGCAGCGGCAGCGGATCGACCCCGATGATCTCGCGGGCGCCCACGCTGCGGGCGCCTTGCACGGCGCTGATGCCGAGCCCACCGCACCCGACGACCACGACGACGTCCCCGGGGCGGGTCCCCGCCCGCTCCACGGCGGACCCCCAGCCGGTCGCGACGCCGCAGGACACGAGCGCGGCGGCCTCGAACGGGACGCCGTCGGGGATCGGCAGCACGGAGCGCTCGGCGACGACCGTCCGCTCGGCGAACGTGCCGAGCTTGGCCATCAGGTAGAGGGGCTCACCGTCGAGATGATGCCGGTGGGCACCGTCGACGAGCTGCCCGCGCAGCATGAAGTCCTTGTTGCCGTTGCACAGCGACCCACGGCCGGACGCGCAGTAGCGGCAGCGTCCGCAGATGGGGGAGAAGCTCGCGACCACCCGGTCGCCGGGTGCCACCGTGGTGACGCCCGCTCCGATCTCGGCGACGATCCCGGCGGCCTCGTGCCCGCCGAGCATCGGGTAGAGGGCGGACTCGGCACCAGCGGCGACCCGGTCGCCGCTGCGGAAATGCTCGTCGGAGTGGCAGAGCCCCGCCGCGTGCCACTCGACGAGGACCTCGCCTGGTGCGGGCGGCGCGACGTCGATCTCCACGACCCGCCACGGCTCGTCCCGACCGGTCACCACCGCTGCCTGTGCCTTCATCGCTCGTGACAGCACCGTCACCCTCCCTCTCGCCTTCGCGCGCTCGTGTGCAAGCCCATCACACCGGCGTCTCGTTATGGGCCTCGTTACTCCGGCGGTCGTAATGCAGCGGGTAACGACCCGGGTCGCAGGCTGGCTCCACCCAACGACGGAGCGAGCCTGCGCGGAGGTACCGGGTGTCACTGCGGATCACCATCGACTACGACCGGTGCACCGGTCACGGGCGCTGCTACACGCTCGCGCCCGAGCTGTTCGATGCCGACGACGAGGGCAGGCCGTTCCTGCTGGACGTCGAGTCCGACGACTTCCCCGGCCAGGCGTGGGCGGCGGCGGAGAACTGCCCCGAAGGCGCCATCACCGTCTCCGACAACGAGTCCGCCAGGAGTTCCTCATGACCGCCCCGACCGTCCTGCGCGCCGGTGTCCGCCTGCGCAGCCAGGCCTGCACGACCGAGGCCATCGTGGTGCGCCCGGGGGCCGGGTCCGTCGCGCTGACCTGTGGCGGCCACCCGATGGTCGACCACGCCGACGCACCAGCGGGCCTGGAGCCCCTCGCGGACCTCGCAGGCGGGACTCAGGTGGGAAAGCGCTACACCGCCGAGGCGGACCCCAGCGTCGAGGTCCTGGTGACCAAGGCGGGAGTGGGCACCCTCGCCGACGGCACGACCCCGCTGGTCGTGAAGACCGCGCAGCCGCTCCCGGCGAGCGACTGATGGGCGGCCTTCTCGACGGGCGCACCGCCGTCGTCACCGGCGCCGCGCGCGGGCTCGGGTTCGCCATGGCGCGCGGGTTCCTGCAGCAAGGGGCCCGGGTCGTCGTCGCCGATCTCGACAAGGACGCGGCCGCCACCGCCGTCGAAGAGCTGGCGGCAGACGGGCAGGCGCTGGCCGTGGCGTGTGACGTCACCGACGAGCTGTCCGTCGCCGAGCTGGCCGAACGCGCCTCGCGTGACGGCGCGGGCCTGGACGTCTGGGTCAACAACGCCGGGATCCTGCGAAACGGCGACATGGCGGACATGCCGTTGTCCGGCTTCCGCGCACTCATCGACGTCCACGTACAGGGCAGCTGGCTGGGCTGCAAGTACGCGGGCATCCACATCGGAGCGCACGGCCGCGGCGGGTCGATCGTCAACATCTCCAGCATCGGCGGCAAGGCCGGGCTGGCGGGCCAGACGAACTACAGCACCGCCAAGGCCGCGATCCTCGGCCTGACCAAGGCCGCGGCCAAGGAGCTGGCCCCGAAGAGCATCCGGGTCAACACGATCCTGCCGGGGATCATGCGCACCGCCATGGCTGAGCAGCTCGCTCCGGAGGACCTCGCCGCCCGGCTCACCGACGTCCCGCTCGGTCGCATCGGGGAGCCGCACGAGATCGCCGACGCGGCGGTCTTCCTGGCCTCCGACATGTCCACCTTCGTCACCGGAGCCGCCCTGGAGGTCTCGGGCGGCCGGTTCATGTAGTCAGCTTCGAGAGAGGGATCCACGATGACCGCCACCACCGAACGACAGACCGGCGCCCCGATGGGCATCGCGGATCCCGTCGAGCGCGCCCGCACGATCGCGCCGCAGATCCGCGCCGCGGCCGCCGCGGTCGACGCGCACGGCACGATGACCGACGACGTCGTGAAGCTGCTGTCCGAGGCCGAACTGTTCTGGCTGTTGCTGCCCGGCGAGCTGGGTGGCGGGAACGCCGAGATCACCCAGGCTCTGAGCGTGGTCGAGGAGATCTGCGCGGCCGACGGGTCGATCGGCTGGAGCCTGATGGCCAACATGTCGGTCACCGGGTTCGCGGGCGGGCACTGCACGGACGCCGCCGTCGAGACCCTGTTCGGCACCGAGAAGTCCATCATCGCGGGCATGTTCGGGCCGATGGGGAAGGTCGTCGAGGCCGAGGGCGGCTACACCGCGAAGGGCCGGTTCCAGTTCGGGTCCGGGACCGGCCACGCGCACTGGGTGGGCGGCGGCGCCAACGGCGGGGCGAACGGCGAGATCGAGCTGATCTTCCTGGTGCCGCGGGAGAACGTGGAGTTCCTGGGCAACTGGGACGTGTTCGGGCTGGTCGGCACCGGCAGCTACGACTACGAGATCCCCGAGCAGTTCGTCCCGGCGGACTTCACCGTCAGGCGGGTCGGAGCGGTTCCGGTTCGGGGCCAGGCGACCCAGCACCTCGGGCTGCAGATCATGGGATCGTCGGGGCACGCGGGCGTCGCGATGGGGATCGCGAAGCGTGCCTTCGAGGAGCTGCACGGGATCCTGTCGGCGGGCAAGAGCCGCCCGGGCGTGCCGCCGATCATCTCCCAGCAGCTGTTCCGCCATGAGTTCGCGTCGATGGAGGCGAAGCTGCGGGCGGCGCGGGCGTTGTGCTTCGAGGTGTTCGACGACGCCCAGCAGACGGTGAACCGTGGAGATGCGGTGTCCGACCTGCAGTATCAGCGGGTCCGGCAGGCCTCGACCTACGTCACCCGGATCGGCGCCGAGGCCGTCGAGTTCGCGTACTCCTGGTCGGGCAGCAAGGGCCTGCGGGAGCCGAACGCCCTCGCCAAGTGTGTGCGGGACATGCACGCGGCGACCCAGCACGTCTACGTCGACCCGACGACGATGGTCAACGCCGCACCGTCTGTTCTGGGCTCGTACGCGGGATGACCCTGCGCGGCAAGGTCGCCGTCGCCGGGATCGGGGCGAGCGACTACTTCAAGCACGGCGGATCACAGGAGACCGAGTTCGCGATGGTCCTGCGGGCTGTGCTCGCGGCCGCCGCGGACGCGGGCGTCGAGGTCGACGACATCGACGGCTTCGTCGCCTACTCGAACGACGGCAACGCTCCGTTGCGCCTGGCCACCGCGCTCGGCATCCGTGTGCTGGGCGTGGGCGCGGTGCAGTACGGTGGGGGGGGCGGGGGGGCCGCGGGGCACGTGGCGATCGCCGGGGGGGCGATCGCCGCCGGCCTCGCGGACTGCGTCGTGGCCTACCGGGGATGCCGCCAGGGTGAGGTCGGCCGGTTCGGTCGCGGCGTCGGCTATGGCGGCGCGGGCGGCGGTCCCGAGATCTCCGGCTACGATCTGGGCGGCGCCGCGATGGGCCCGTACGGCGCGTTCGCCGCCCCGCACAAGTACGCGCTGCGCGCCCAGCGGATGCTCGACGAGCACGGGATCGGCCAGTCGACGATGCGCGCCGTCGCGATGGCCGCCTACCACCACGCGCAGGCCAACCCGGCCGCGGTGATGCGCGGCCGGACCCTGTCCGAACAGCAGTACGACGACTCGCGGTGGGTCGCCGAGCCCTACCACCTCTACGACTGCTGCCAGGAGTCCGACGCGGCCGCGGCGGTCCTGCTGGTCTCGGCGGACCGGGCCCGCTCGCTGCGCCGGGATCCGGTCTACGTCCTGTCCGCCGGACAGTCGGGGGAGTACCGGGCGGGCGTGGGCGGCGAGAACCCGCCGAGCCTCGCGACTGCCGGCTACACGACGCTGGTGAAGCGGCTCTACGCCGACGCCGGCGTCGGAGTGTCCGATGTGGATGTGTTCCAGGTCTACGACAACTTCACCGCGGGCGTGGTCATGGGCATGGTCGAGATGGGGGTCTGCAGCTACGCCGACGCCGACGACGTGCTGACCGTGGAGAACCTCGTGGCGCCGAACGGGGTCGCTCCGCTGAACACCAGCGGCGGAAACTTCGCCGAGGCCTACATCCTCGGCATGGGCCACCATCTCGAGGCGGTCCGGCAGCTGCGCGGCACCTCGTCCAACCAGGTCCCCGATGCCGCGGTCGCCGCCGCGATGGGCGGCCCGATGACCCCGCTGACCAGCGGTGTCCTCTACGGCACGGAGGCCGCACTGTGACGATCCCGGATCTCGGCGCCGACGCGTTGCCCCAGGTGTTCGGACGTCCGGTGCCACTGCCGAGCGGCATCGACCGGCCGTTCCACGAGGGCCTCGCCGCGCACCGCCTCGTGCTGCAGCACTGCACGTGTGGGACCTGGCAGTGGCCACCGGAGGTCGTCTGCCACCGGTGCCGCGGCTTCGACCCGGGCTGGGCCGAGGTCGAGCCGGCGGGCTTCCTCTACACCTGGACTCGGGTCTGGCATCCGGCCCACGAGGCGCTGCGGGCCGCCGTGCCGTACGTCGTCGCGGTGGTCGAGATGCCCGCGGCTGGTGGGATCCGGCTGGTGGGCAACCTGCTCCTCCCGGACGTCGCGACGGCCGACATCACCACCGGCACGGCGGTGCGCGGGGTGTTCGCCGATCAGCCGGGTGGCTATGCCCTCCTGCAGTGGCAGCCTGCCTGACCTGCCCGGACCCCTACTAACGAGCGACGTAACGCGCCCTGGTGAGCATGGGTGGCGTGGTCGAGGAGAGGCGAGAAGCGGTGAGCGGATCACGCACCGGCCCATTGGCCGGGATCAAGGTCGTCGAGCTGGCGCAGTGGGTGTTCGTGCCTAGCGCTGCGGCGATCTTGGCCGACCTGGGTGCCGACGTGGTGCGCATCGAGCACCCGCGACACGGAGACCCCTACAGCGCCATGACGACGGCGGGAGCGGAGAACGGCGCGACCGCGCAGTCCGCGCGGTCGGCGCAGGCCAACCGGGGGAAGCGCAGCGTCGGCATCGATCTGGCCAGACCGGGCGGTCGAGAGCTCGCCTACACGCTGGTCCGCGGTGCGGACGCCTTCCTCACCAGCTTCCGCGAGGACGCGTTGAACCGGCTCGGCATGTCGCAGGCCCACCTGGCGGCGCTGAACCCGCAGCTGGTCTACGCCCGCGGGGACGCCTTCGGCCCGGAAGGCCCCGACAGTGCACTGCCGGGCTACGACATCACCGCCTTCTGGGCCCGCGGCGGCGTGGGCGCCCTGGTCACGGACCCGGAGGCCTCGCAGGTCGCACGCCAGCCCCCGTCCTTCGGCGACCGGATCGCCTCCGTCGGGCTGGCGGCCGGGGTACTGGCCTCGCTGCTCGGCCGCGAGCGCGGCACCGGGTCGGACCCGGTCAGCGCCTCGCTGATGGGTTCCGCCGCCTGGGTCACGGCCAGCGAGATCATCTCCCACGACCCGGGCGCCGGACCGGGCGCGCGGGTCAAGGTGCCGCCACTGACCGGTTCCTACCGGTGTGCAGGCGGCGGCTGGATCATGCTGAACCTGATGCAGTCCGACCGGTACTGGGACGACTTCTGCAAGCACATCGGCGCCCCGGAGCTGCGGCTCGACGAACGCTTCGCGGACTCCGTGAGCCGCGACGGGAACGCCGCGGAGCTCCGCGCCGCGCTGGAGGCGGTCTTCGCCCGCCGTACCCGCGACGAGTGGGCTGCGGCCTTCGCGACCTTCGACGGGCCGTGGGCGCCGGTGCAGGACGTGACGGAGCTGGCGGACGACCCCCAGATCGTGGCGAACGGCTTCGTCCGCCCGGTCCCGGAGATCGACGGCATGCGCCTGGTCCGAGCCCCTTTCACCGTCGGCGAGGCCGCCGAGACACTGCCCCGCGGACCCGAGCTGGGCGAGCACACCGAGTCGGTGCTGCTCGACGCGGGCTGCGACTGGGACGAGATCGTCCGGCTCAAGGACGCGGGAGTGATCACCTGATGGACCGGATCGGCGAACGAGGAGGTTCGTGGTGACCGTGCTGCACGCCTGGGACGTGGCCCTGAGCCGCGTCGAGGTGGACGCGGAAGTGGCGCGCCTGGCTGCCCGGTTGCGCGTGGCGACCGCCAGCCGCCCGGTGGCGGTGCTCGGCAAGAACTCCGGTCGGGCGCTTCTGGCTTACTCGGCGGTGATCCAGAGCGGGTCGCCGCTGGTGCCGCTGAACGCGCACCTGCGCCCCGAGGAGATCGCTCACATGGTGCGCGAGTCCGCGACCGTCCTGCTGATCGCGGGACCGGAGCTGATCGACGTGGCCCGCGAGGCGGCGGAGGGACTGCCGGTGGAGGTCCGCGGCTGGCCTGACTGGGAGGACTGGCTCGCCGGGCCAGGCGAGGCCGAGCGCGCCGAGCACACCGTCGCCGCGCCGATCCTGTTCAGCTCCGGGACCACGGGCCGTCCGAAGCGGACGCTGATGCCGCGGTCCATCTTCCCTCGCGGGGCAACCTTGGCCGAGTACCGGGCGTGGGCGGCAACGAATCGTTTCGTCGGGTGCGGACCGCACCTGGTGTCGGGCCCGCTCTACCACTCGGGCCCCATCCAGGCCACGGCGCTGCTGGCTGTCGGCGTCCCGGTCCACGTGCCGCGCCGCTTCGACCCCCTCGCGATCCTGGAGGCGATCGAGCGGGAGCGGATCGCGAGCAGCCTGATGGTGCCGACGCATTTCGTGCGGCTGCTGCGCGCCCGTGCCGAGAGTCCTCGCGTCCACGACGTGAGCTCGGTCCGGTTGGTCACGCAGACGGGTGCGGGCTGTCCGGAGGAGGTGAAGCGGGCGATGATCGACTGGTGGGGTCCGGTGTTCTTCGAGACCTACGGCGGCACGGAGTCGGGTGGGGTCTGCGGGATCACCTCCCCGGAGTGGCTGCAGCGGCCGAACTCGGTCGGGCGGGCGCTGCCCGGGTATCGCGCGCTGGCGGTCGACGAGGCGGGTCGCGAGCTGCCCGCGGGCGCCGAGGGAAAGCTGTACTTCGAGAATGCGAAGGGTTGGGGCATCGAGTACGAGGAGGCCCCTGAGCTGACCGCGGCGGCGAACCTGCGCCGCGGCGTCTTCACCCTCGGCGAGATCGGGCGGATCGACGCCGACGGCTATGTGTTCCTGACCGACCGGGACAGCGACAAGATCGTCACCGGCGGTGTGAACGTCTACCCGGCGGAGAGCGAGCGGGTGCTGATCGAGCATCCCGGCGTCGCGGACGTCGCGGTGATCGGCGTCGACCATCCGGAGATGGGGGAGGAGGCTCTCGCGCTCGTCGTCCCCGCTGCGGGTGCTGACCCGAGCGAGGAGGAGCTGGTGGCGTTCTGCCGGGAGCGGCTCTCGGCGGTGAAGACACCCCGCCGTGTGCGGTTCGTGGACTCGGTGGAACGCAATGTGATGGGCAAGATCAACCGGCGGGCGCTGCGTGCGCGGTATGCGGCGGTTCAGGCATGAGCGGCCCGTTGGAGGGCGTGACGGTCGTGGACCTGACCAGGGCCCTGTCCGGTCCCTACGCGACCCTCCTGCTCGGCGGGCTCGGTGCCACCGTGATCAAGATCGAGGAGCCCGGTTCGGGGGACGTCGCCCGCGGCAACGTCCCCTACCTGGGCCGCGACGGGGTGAACCGGCTGCCGCAGCACGAGGACGACCTGTCGATCCCGTTCCTGGAGCGCTGCCGCGGCAAGCTCGGCGTCACGTTGAACCTCAAGCATCCCGACGCCGTCGCCGTGTTCGACGATCTCGTCCGCGAGGCGGACGTGGTGGTGGAGAACTTCAGCGCGGGCACCGCGGACCGGCTCGGCGTCGGCTATGCCCACGCCCGTGAGGTGAACCCGCGGATCGTCTACACGTCGATCTCCGGGTTCGGGGCGGACGCCACGGACAACGGCAAGGCTTACGACCTCACCATCCAGGCGCTGTCGGGGCTGACGATGGCGAACGGCCGCGTGGGCGAGGACCCGGTCCGGGTCGGGTTGCCGCTGGGGGACATGACCGCACCGCTGTTCGCGGTGATGGGCACCTTGGCGGCGGTGCTGCGGGCCCGGGAGACCGGGCAGGGCCAGCACGTGGACGTCTCGATGCTGGGTGCGCTGACCTCGATGGTCGCCGTGGAGCCCTGGGGCGGGTACGCGGCGACCGGGATGGAGCCGCGCACAGGCAACTTCCTGAACCGACTGGCTCCCTTCGGCCTCTTCTCCGCGCTCGACGGTGAGGTGGCGATCTGCGCCGCGAACGACCGGTTCTTCGTCCGGCTGCCCGCGGCGATGGACATGCCCGAGCTGCTCGAGGACCCGCGGTTCGCCACGCGCGCCCCGCGGGCGGCGAACGCCGACGAGATCCACCGGATCGTCGGCGAGTGGGCGGCCGGGCTGACGGTGGCGGAGATTCACAAGCGACTCGTCGCGGCCGACATCCCGGTGTCGGAGGTGCGGACGCCGCTGGCGGCCACGGCGGACCCGCAGGTCCTCGCCCGCGGCGAGACCGTCCCGCTGGAGCACCCGGAGCACGGCGGGGCGGAAGGGCTCTACGGCAGCGGTGTCCCGGTCGTCTTCTCGGGCACGCCGGCGGGCTTCGTAGACCCGGCCCCGTATCTGGGACAGCACAACGACCACGTCTTCGGCGAACTCCTCGGGTACGGGCCCGAGCGGGTCGCGGCAATGCGCGAGCACGGCCTCGTCTAGAAAGGACACCCGATGAGCGAGGACTACCGCTTCATCAACTACACCACCCTCGACGAGGGCCGGGTCGTGCGGATCATGCTCGACCGCCCGGAGGCCCGGAACGCGCAGAACCGCGGCATGCTCGTCGAGCTGGATCAGGCCCTGCTGCGGGCCGAGGCCGACGACGAGGTCCGGGTGGTGATCCTGGGCGGGAACGGGCCGATGTTCTCCTCCGGGCACGACCTGGGCACCCCGGTGCGGGTCGAGGAGCGCGAGCCCGGGCCGAACCAGCACGTCACCCATCAGTGCACCGGCGGGACGCTGCTCAAGACCGAGCAGCGGATGCGCCAGGAGTGGCACTACTTCTTCGAGAACACCCGGCGCTGGCGGAACCTCCGCAAGATCACGGTCGCCGAGGTGCACGGCAAGGTGTACTCGGCGGCGTTGATGATGATGTGGAGCTGCGACCTGATCGTGGCGGCGGAGGGCACCACGTTCGCCGACGTCGTCGGGACGCGGATGGGGATGTGCGGCGTGGAGTACTTCGCGCACCCGTGGGAGTTCGGGGCCCGCAAGAGCAAGGAGCTGCTGCTCACCGGGGACTCGATCGACGCCGAGGAGGCGCACGCCCTGGGCATGGTGTCGAAGGTGTGGGCGCGCGAGGACCTGGCCGCGAACACCGAGGCGTTCGCGGTCCGGATCGCCCGCACCCCGTCGATGACGGCGTTGTTGGTCAAGGAGTCGGTCAACCAGACGCAGGACAACCAGGGCTTCCACAACGCCCTGCAGGCGTGCTTCACGCTGCACCAGCTCAACCACGCGCACTGGGGTGAGATCCACGGCGAGCAGGTCGCGCGCGCCCACGAGTCCGACGGCGTGCAGAACTGGAAGGACGCGGGTCCGGTGCTGCCCGCGGTCAAGGACCGAGTCGTCGCCGAGCCAGAGAAGGTGTGACCGTGGACCTCGATCCCACCGACGACCAGGCGCTCCTGCTGGAGACCTCCGCGCGGTTCGTCGAGGACACCCTCCCGGTGGAGCGGGTCCACGCCTTCGCCGACGGTGCTCCGCTCGATCCCGCCTACGTCACCGCCGCGGCCGAGCTCGGCTGGTTCGCGATGTTCGTCACCGAGGACCTCGGCGGGGGCAGCGTGTCCGGTGACCCGGTGACCGACGCGGTGCTACTGGCACAGCTGCGCGGCGCCCGCCTGCAGCCCGAGCCGTTCGCGGCCACGAACACGGTGGCCGCGGTCCTGACCGGTCACGACGACCTGCTCTCCGACCTCGCCGCGGGCAAGGCGACAGCGACCCTCGCCGTATCCGGAGACGCGCTGTGGGACGACGGGTTGCGGGCCGAGCGCTCCGGTCCTGATCTGGTTCTCACCGGTACCGCCGTGGTGGACGACCCCGGTGCGTCCTGGGTGCTTCTGACCGCGAGCCTGGACGGCGAGCCGGTCCACGCTTTGCTGCCGCTCGACGCCACCGCGCGCCGGACCCCGCTGGAGTGCCTCGACGTCACGCGCCGATTGGAGGTCCTGCGGTTCGATGCCGTCCGGATCTCGGCCGACGCGCTCGTGCCGGGTGCGGTCGAGCGCACCCGGACCCTGGCGACCGTGCTGTCCGTCGCCGACTCCGTCGGGGCTCTCGACCGGCTGTTCGGCATGACCCGGCAGTACGCGCTGGACCGCATCGCGTTCGGCCGCCCCATCGGGTCGTTCCAGGCGCTCAAGCACCTGCTCGCCGACGTCAGCCTCGTCGTCGAGTCCGCGAAGGCAGTCCTCGCCGCGGCGACCCGGGCCCTGTCCGTCGACGCCCCGTACGCGGCCGAGGTCGCGAGCATCGCCGCCACCTACGTCGGCGAGCGGGCGGCGCGGGCGGGCCAGGACTGCCTGCAGGTCCACGGCGGCATCGGCTTCGCCTGGGAGCACGACCTGCACCTCTACCTGCGCCGGATCACGGCGAACGCGGCGCTGTCCGGCACTGTGGACTTCCATCGCGACCGGATCGTCGCGGCGCACCCTCGGGAGCTCGTGTGATCTCCGTCGACGACTTCCGCGCCGAGGCGCGGACCTGGTTGCCCGCACACCTCGACCGCCGTGGCACGGCCACCGCGGACCCGCACACCGCGGAGCACGTCGCGGAGCACCGGGCCATCCAGCGCAGGCTGTTCGACGGCGGGTTCGCCGGCCTCACCTGGCCTGCCGAGTACGGCGGTCGGGGACTGACCGCGGAGCACGCGCGGGTGTTCCAGGAGGAGGCGGCGGGGTTCGTCACGGCGGACTTCGGGATCCTGTCGGTCACGACGTTCGGGTCCTGTGTGCCGACGATGATCCGGCACGCGACCCCGGAGTTCCTGGCCCGCCACGTCCCGCGGGTGCTGCGCGGCGAGGAGCTGTGGTGCCAGTTCTTCTCCGAGCCCGCCGCGGGTTCCGACCTCGCGGGCGTCCAGACCCGGGCCACCCGGACGGATGAGGGCTGGCGGCTCGACGGCGCCAAGATCTGGAGCTCGCTCGCCCACCTCGCGGACTGGGGCATGTGTCTGGTCCGCACGAACTGGGACGTGCCGAAGCACAAGGGCCTCACCTGGTTCGGTGTACCCACGGACGCTCCTGGGCTGACGGTGCGCCCGATCCGCCAGATCGGCGGGAGCAGCGAGTTCTGCGAGGAGTTCCTCGACGCCGTCCCGGTACCGGACGCCGAGCGGATCGGCGAGATCGACCGCGGCTGGTCGGTGACCTCCACCCTGCTCGTCTTCGAGCGCGGTGCCGGTAGGCCTGGCGCCGTGGAGACGCCCGACGAGCCGGCTCCGATGCCCGCGGACCTCATGGCGGTAGCGCGCGACTCAGGCCGCCTCGGCGATCCCGCCGTCCGGCAGCGGATCGCGTCCGCCCACGTCGAGGTCTACGTCGTCGCGCAGCTCAAGGCGCGCATCGCAACCATGTCCCGACTCGGGAAGGCCGACGCGGGCGTCGCCGCCTACGGAAAGCTCGGCCTGGCGGGCGCGACCGCCGCCCGCGCACGGGCCGGCCTGGAGATCGGCGGGGCGTCCGCCGTCGCTTGGGAGGTCGGGACCGGCGGAGCGGCCGCGCACAGCTTCCTCGAGAGCAAGAAGCCCGCGATCGCAGGCGGCACGGAACAGATGCAGCGCAACGGGATCGCCGAGCGGGTGCTCGGTCTGCCCCGCGAGCGCGCAGTGGACGTCGATCTCCCCTTCGTCGAGGTTCTCCGGAGGGCCAGGGAGTGGTGACAATGCAGGCGAACCCAGGATCACAAGGTGGTGTGCAGTGGCGTTTCCGATGAAGGAGCTCGAGGTCCACAACGATCTCCTCGACGACCACGAGGCGATGGAGAAGCAGTTCCGCGAGGAGGGCTATCTCTTCTTCCGGGGTGTGCTGGACCCGGACGCCGTCGAGGCGGTGCGGGAGAAGTACTTCTCGATCCTGGTCGAGGACTACGGCGTGGTGGACCCCGGGCAGGACCTGCCCGTCTGGAACGGCAAGGACGTCAGCGAGTTCCCGATCAAGGTGCCGGAGGCCTACGGCTCGGGGACCTGGGAGAAGTTCACCTCGAACCCGAAGATCCATGCCTTCTTCGAGAGGGTCATGGGCGAGCCGATCTCCTGGGTGCCCAGCACCGAGTATCGGCTCAACCCGCCCGCGCCGGAGGACCCCGAGGACTGGGTGGCGGGCAGGCACCAGGACGGCTTCTTCAACGAGGGCATCCCCTTCCGCACCTGCTGGGTGCCCTTCACTGACATCGATGCGGAATGCGGCGGTCTCACCATCGCGCCGGGGCTCAACAAGCTCGGCTACCTCCACGACCGCGGCGCCCCGCCGAAGTACGGCATCCCCGCGGACGCGATCAAGGAGTCGGACTGGGCCCGGCCGGAGGCCTACCACCCCGGCGACGTGCTGATCTTCGGCGAGGACACTCCGCACGCGGGCCTCGTCAACCGCTCGAAGGTGTTCCGGCTGTCGATGGACATCCGGTTCTCCGCCAAGTCCGACCCGCAGCCTGTGGTCGGCGAGCTCTCCGCCTTCGGCGCCGGCTGGATCACCATCGACACCGCCGGCGGCCCGGTCACCCTGACCGTCGACGACCGCTCCTACCTGCGGCTCAAGGACGGCGCGCAGCTCCCGGTCTCCGAGATGGAGCAGTTCCTGCAGGTCGGCGAGAGGATGATGGCCGGTCGCGACGGCGATCGCGCGCTGGTGGTGCGCCCCCAGAAGGGGTGATGATCAGCTCACTCCGGCGAGGAACATCCGCAGGAACCGCTCGTGCAGGGCGGGGAGGTCCTCGTCGGGATGGGCGATCCAGTACTCGTGGGCGCCCAGCGTCGCGGCGAGGGTGGCGTGGCCCGCGGCGATGGCGAGCAGGTCGTCGCCGGTCCGGGCGTCGACGAACTCGGTCGCGATGATCCGCCATTCGGCGTGGCGGAGGGCGGCCTTCTCCTGCACCGCGGGCACCGTGAGCAGGAGCTCCGCCCGGTGCAGCATCCAGGTGCGTTCCTCGGCCGGATGGTGCAGCGCCCGTGGGGCGCTGTCGTACAGCGCGTCCCGCCAGGGCGCGACGGAGTCGCTGAGCAGCCGTCGGAAGGTGGTGAGCTCGGTGGGGGACCCGACCCACAGGACGTCGGCCTTGGTGGAGAAGTAGCGGAAGAAGGTCCGTCTGCTGACGCCTGCGGCTGCGGCGATGTCGTCCACCCCGACCGCGTCGAACCCGCGCTCGACGAACAGCGCCTGGGCGATGGCGGCGAGTTCGTGTGCGCTCGTGTGTGCGGGCCTGCCGCCGCGGTCGGGCGTCGTGCCGGACACCTCCGAGATGGTCGCACAGCGTGCCGGTGACGGCGCGGACCGAAGTCCTTCTCGACTTATGGCACGGTGTGTCATAACCTGACCGTAACAGTGCGATGTCGCAGGTGGGAGGCCATCTCCATGGGACGTGTCGAAGGCAAGGTCGCGTTCATCACCGGGGCCGCTCGCGGGCAGGGGCGCAGCCATGCGGTCCGACTGGCCGAGGAGGGCGCCGACATCATCGCGGTGGACACCACCGCCAAGGTCGACCCGGTGCCGTACCCACTCTCGACGGCGGAGGACCTCGCCGAAACGGTCCGGCTGGTCGAGGCGCTGGACCGGCGGATCGTGGCCCGTGAGGCGGACGTGCGGGACTCGGCGGCGTTGTCCGCCGCAGTCGAGGAGGGTGTCGCGGAGTTCGGTCGGCTGGACATCGTGCTGGCCAACGCCGGCATATCGTCCCCGGCCTCGACACTGGAGATGTCCGAGGACACCTGGCAGGACATGATCGACATCAACCTGACCGGGGTGTGGAAGTCGCTCAAGGTGTCCGTGCCGCACATCATCGCGGGGAGCGCGGCGGGGCGGTGGTGATCACCAGCTCGCTCGCTGCGATGTACGCCAACGGGAACACCGCGCACTACAGCGCCGTGAAGGCCGGTCTGGTGATGATGGCCAAGGTCATGGCCAAGGAGTGGGCGCCGCACTCGATCCGGGTCAACACCGTGCACCCGACCACGGTCGCCACGGACATGATCCTCAACGACGCCACCTACAGGCTCTTCCGTCCGGACCTGGAGCACCCGACGCGGGCGGACTTCGAGGCGGCGGCACGAACGCTGAACCGGTTGCCGGTCGCGGCGTTGGAACCGCGGGACATCTCCGAGACGGTCCTGCACCTGGTCGCGGACAGCGGCCGCTACATCACCGGGACGGCCCAGGTCGTCGATGCGGGAGGAGCACTCTGATGGGACTGCTGGACGGCAAGGTCGCGCTGATCACCGGCGGATCGCGCGGGCAGGGTCGCGCGCACGCCGTGACCTGTGCCCGCGAGGGTGCGGACGTGATCATCGTCGACATCACCAAGCCGACGACCGAGGTGCCCTATGCCCTGGCCACGGCGGAGGACCACGCCGAGACCGTACGTCAGGTGGAGGCGCTGGACCGGCGGATCCTGGCGATCGAGGCGGACGTGCGTGACCAGGCCGCGCTCGATGCCGCGGTGGCCCGTGGGGTCGCGGAGTTCGGGTACCTTGACATCCTGATCGCGAACGCCGGGATCTGGACCCAGGCGCCGTTCTGGGAGCTGACCGAGCAGCAGTGGGACGAGATGATCGGGGTGAACCTGACCGGCGTCTGGAAGTCCGCCAAGGCCGTCGCCCCGCACATGATCGAGCGGAAGACCGGCTCGATCGTGATCACGTCCTCGGCCAATGGGATCGAGCCGGGCCAGAACTACGCGCACTACGTGTCGGCGAAGCACGGCGTGATCGGGCTGATGAGGAACATCGCGCTGGAGCTCGCGCCGCACGGGATCCGGTGCAACTCGATCAACCCCGGAGCGATCCGCACCCCGATGACCGACCACCAGGGCGCGTGGGACATGTTCGCCGGGCACGAGGGCGGCACCGAGGCGGAGATGCTCGAGGGCGGCTACCACTACGCGTTGCTGCGCAACACGACCTGGCTGGAGCCGCAGGCCATCGCGGACACCGCGCTGTACCTGAACTCGCACCTGGCGGCGAACGTCACCGGCGTCACGATCCCGGTCGACGCCGGACACCTGCTCATCCCCGGCGTGAACGCGAACCCGGTGCGGGAGTAACGGTTCGGGTGCGCCCCGGCCGGCAGCCTGACGCCGAGGGCGGCCGCCGGGGCGGCCCGGAGCGACGGGAGCGGGATGAACCCCAGTCTGCTGCTGGAGATGGTCGCCGGGGCGGCCGGGGAGCGGCTCGCCGTCGGGGCGCTCACCTACGCCGATCTGCAGGTACGTGCGCAGGCCGTGGCGGGCGGGTTGGCAGGCCTGGATGTCGCCCACGTCGGCTTCGTGGACGAGTACTCCGAGACCGTCCCCGTCCTCTTCTACGCGGCCCAGCTGGCGGGACTACCGTTCGTTCCCCTCAACTACCGGCTGTCGGACGACGCCCTGCGTGCGGCCCTCACCCGGATCGCGCCGGCGGTCGTGGTCGCAGGGGACCGGCAGGCCGCGCGATGCGAGGGGATCGAGGGGATTACCGTCCTCGGGCCCGAGTCGCTGCCCGTCGGCGATGCTCCCGGGGCCGTCGGCGAGATCAGTGTTCTGCTGTTCACCTCCGGGACGAGCGGCGAGCCGAAGGCGGCGGTGCTCCGCCCCCACCACCTGACCTCCTACGTCCTGTCCACCGTGGAGTTCCTCGGAGCGGCGGAGGACGAGACCCAGCTGGTGGCGGTCCCGCCTTACCACATCGCGGGGATCTCCACGGTCCTCACGAGCCTATACGGCGGCAGGCGGATCGTGGTCCTGCCGTCGTTCACCCCCGAGGCGTGGGTCGACACCGTGCGGGCCGAGTCGGTGACACACGCGATGGTGGTCCCGACGATGCTCGGCCGGATCCTCGACGTGCTCGAGGCCCTGTCCGAGTCGCTCCCGGCGTTGCGGCATCTCTCCTACGGCGGTGGCCGGATGCCCGCACCGGTGGTCGAGCGGGCGATCCGGCTGCTGCCGCACGTAGACCTGGTCAACGCCTACGGCCTTACCGAGACCAGTTCGACGATCGCGGTGCTGGGCCCCCAGGACCACCGAGATGCCGTCGCCGCCACCGATCCCGCTGTGCGAGCGAGACTCGGTTCGGTAGGTAGGCCACTCCCGACGGTGGAGATCGAGATCCGGGACGTCTCCGGCGCTGTTCTGCCGGCGGGGGAGCCGGGCGAGATCTACGTCCGCGGGGAGCAGGTATCGGGGGAGTACCTGTCGCACAAGGCCACCGACGCCACGGGCTGGTTCCCCACCCGTGACCGAGGGTTCCTCGACGCCGAGGGGTTCCTCTTCCTCGACGGCCGCGCCGACGACGTCATCGTTCGCGGCGGTGAGAACCTCTCACCTGGTGAGATCGAGGACGTGCTGCTCGCTCATCCCGCTGTGACCGAGGTGATCGTGCTCGGAGTGCCCGACGCAGAGTGGGGCGAGGTCCCGATCGCCGCCGTAGTGCCCACCGCCGCCGTCCGCGACAAAGCAGCCTTCGAGGTCGAACTGCAGGAGTTCGTGCGGGCTCGTCTGCGCTCCGCGAAGACCCCGGATCGCATCCACGTCCGAGAGTCGCTGCCGCACACCGACACAGGCAAGCCCCTCCGCCGGGTCCTCCGAGCTGAGCTCGCCCCGATCGTCGCCTGAGCCGAGCAGTTCGATGACTAGCCACCGAACGGCGTGGAGCCGCTCGTGGTGCGAAACCCTGCGCGTGGTGCGAGTTGTGGAGGCTGGAGGGGGACTTTCCGTCAGCGTTGTCGCTGGTAGGAGGCTCGTGGGGGAGATTGGTCAATCCTGGCAGTCAAGGGGTCAGGGGTTCGAATCCCCTCAGCTCCACCCACTCTCATCAGCACAAACGCCTGCCGAGTGATCCACTGGATCCGGCGGGCGTTCGCGTGAGTGACTAGCCGACCGTCGGACGTCGTCTGCCCGCGTCACAACTCGATCGTGATGCCGGTGTAGGCGTCAGAATGTGGCGATCGGGTTGACCGGGCTGCCGGACGTACCGGCGAAGCGGACCGGCGCGACCGCGAGGTGAAAGTCCCACTGGCCGAGCTCGGCAGCCGTCGTCGCGCACACCTCCAGGTCGCAGTTGTCGAGCAGCCACAGGCCCATCGCGACGAGGCTCACGGCGTGAACCGGCATCAACACGTCGTCGTACCCCGACGGCTGAACGTCCTGGGGGGTGTCGGCGCCGATCAGCGCGACCTCCCGTTCCTGCAGCCACGGCAGGCAGGACGCGTGCCAGCCGGCCTGCGTGAACCCGCCGGCCTCACCGGCCTCGTGCCGGACGCGGCCGTAGCCGGTCCGCAGGAGTACCGCATCACCCGATCGCACCCGCACACCCTGGCGACGCTCGGCCTCCTCGAGGTCGGCGGGAAACACACCCTGCCCCGGTTCCAACCACGGCACGTCGCGGACCCTCGCGATGTCCAGCAGGACGCCACGCGTGATGATCCCGTTCGCCGCCGCCGTGACGGCCGCCCACGCCGATCCCGTTGCGGCGTCGACCAACGAGTGCGACCGCCCGTTGTACATCGTGCCGTCCCAGAAGATGTGGCACGGCGAGTCGACGTGGGTGAGGGTGTTGCCGTGGAACGTGATGCCGAGCCTCTCGGACGAAAAGCCCCAGCGCCGGTCGGCGTGGAACGCGGCCGGCATGTTCTCGACGCCCGGCATGTCGGCGGAGCACGGGCACGCCGTCGTCGACCGCTCCATGTCGTCCGGTACGGAAATCTCCCACGCACACGACACGCTCTTGCCGTGGCGCACGGCCCGCGCCGCCGTCAGCCGGACGTCGTCGGTGATGTGGTTCAGCGTGCCGAGCTCGTCGTCGTCGCCCCAGCGTCCCCAGTTCGAGAGCGTGTCGAAGTACCCGAGCACGTCGTCCTGTGTGGGAATCCGTCGCCCTGCGGTCATCTCAGCATCGACTCCTCCGGTCACGCCGTTCCAGGCAGCGCAGGCAGGGTGTTCCGCCCTCGCCTCTTGGCCTCACTTCGTCCCTGAAGCGGCAACGAACGGTCGCTGTTCGTCAGCGCGATCCCGCGGCCACCAGTGTCGCGGTGATGGGCTCGAGCTCCGCGATCAGCTCGGTGAGCTCGGCGGCGGAGAGTGCGTCGTACGGCGGGGCGGCGAGCTCGTCGGTGAGGGCTTCGATACGTTCCTTGGTCTCGCGGCCGGCGTCGGTGAAGGCGCCGTCGGCGTCGACGAGCCCGCGCTCGCGCAGCCCGCCCATGGCCTCGGCCAGCCGTACCTTCGGCAGGTGGTGGATGCGCCCGAAAGACTCCGGCGGGTGGATGCCCATCTCCAGCGCGGACAGCACGTGGGCCTCCGCACCGCCGATGCCCGCTCCCAGGAGAGCGGCGACGTGCCCGTCGCCGCGGTGTTCGCGCAGCATGGTCGCGGAGTGCCACAGCCGGGTGACCGGGTCGCTGGGCACCGGGAGGGTGCGCCATCCGGCGTACATCACCCGACCTTGCGTGGGCGCGCTCGTCGCGGCCTTGGTGGTCAGGTCGGCGGCGCGCGCCAGGCCGGGGGAGTTAGCCGGCTCCTCGCCGATGATCCGCCGTACGGAGGCCGCGCTGCCCCGTCGCCACGCGGCGAAGGAGGCCTCCGGCGGGATCGTCTCCCACGCGCTCGGGATGTGGCGCGCGGCCTCCCCGTCGGCGAAGCTGTAGAAGGCCGCGTGCACGACCTGTGCCGGCACCCGTCCCAGTGGCGCGGCGCGGCTGGCGAAGTAGCCGTCCCAGTAGGTGCGGTGGCCGAGCGCGGCCAGCTCCTCATTGGACTCATCGGCGAAGTAGGTGACCAGGCAGATCGGTTCGAGGAGCTCGAACATGCGACGGGCGGTTCTCGTGGTGGGCATGAGTGACCTGACTCGGCGAGCGCCCCGGACTCATCGGTTCCGTCGGGCGGCCGGGGCCCGAGTGGCTGATCGCGCTGGTTCCAGCATCCGGCGCGCAAGTTCTACGCGCGGCGTGCGCATGTGGGACTCGTTCGTCTACGGGGCGGCTTCAGTTCGGTAGCCCTGGTGGGGGCCGTCTTGGTTCCCTACTGTCAGCTGCTTGACGTGGTCGGACAGCGTTGTCGGGCGAGAGGATCAGTCGTGGCGCGAGACGGGGAGTCCTGGCGAACGGGCGACCAGCGAGACGGTGTGGCGGAGCAGTGGCAGGACATGCTCTCCACCACCCATCTCCCGTGGACGGTCGCGGTACCCCGGCAGGAGCGCGGCGCGACCATGTTCGAGGCCGCCGTCCGACGGTGGTGGATCGACGACCTCGCGCTGGTCGACTGCACGTGCGGTCCGTGTTCGGGGACGCGCACCCGGCGGGAGCTTTCCGGAACCGAGGGTGAGTTCGTCGTCGTGCTGATCACCCTTGCCGGGCGGGAGACGGTCGCGCAGGGAGACGTGGAAGCGGGGCTCCGGGCCGGTGACGCCGTGGTCTGGGACAGCACCAAGCCTGCGCGGTTCGCGGTGTCGGAGCCGTTGTCCAAGCGCAGCCTGCTGATTCCCCGCGCGGCGCTCGACGAGGTCAGCGGGCGGGCGTGGGTATCGGGCGGGGTGATGCTCGACGGGACGAAGCCGGCCACCCGCCTGCTGACGTCGTATCTCGACTCCCTCAGCCTCGCCCTTCCCGAGCTGGGGTCCCAATCAGTGAGCGCGGCCCGCAACGCGACTCTGGAACTGTTCATCGGGGCACTGCGGTCCGGTACCGACCTACCGACGACGACCATGGCCCAACCCGCCCTCCGAGAGGCGATGGACCGCTACATCGAGCGCCATCTTCTCGACGCGACTGTCACTCCCGCGGCCATCGCCCACGCGCACGGCGTCTCGGTCCGCACCGTCAACCGGATCTTCAACGCCACCGGCCAGACGATCAGCGAAGTAATTCGAGTACGGCGCCTGGCCCGGGCCCGTGAGGAACTCACCGACAGCAACCTGCCCCTCACCTCGATCGCGCACCGCTGGGGATTCTCCGACGCCAGCCACTTCAGCCGGACGTTCAAGGCCCACTACGGAAGCTCACCAAGCGACTACCGGCTCGTCGCGCGGACCGGGAGCCGGCACGATGGCGCGCCCGTACAAGGGTCTGTCGCCGCAGTTCAAAGCGCCCCGCGTCAGAGCAAAGAGACTGGGGTCACAGCGGCCCAAGGCTGAGCCGAGGCTCCCTCCGGGTCGACCGCTACGACCCGATGGAGGGCCACGATGGCTCGACGCGATATCGAGTTCGATGCCGAAGGCACCACACTGCGAGGCTGGTTCTACCCGGCCGAAGGCGCGAGCAGCACCGCCCCGGTGATCGTCATGGCGCACGGTCTCTCGGCGGTCAAGGAGATGTTCCTCGACAAGTACGCTGCCGCGTTCGCCGAGGCCGGGCTCAACGCACTGGTGTTCGACAACCGCAACTTCGGGGCCAGCGATGGCGAGCCCCGCCAGGAGATCGACCCCGTCGCCCAGGTCCGCGACTACCGCCACGCCATCACCTACGCGCTCACGTTGCCCGAGGTCGACCGAGCCCGGGTCGGGATCTGGGGTAGCAGCTACTCCGGTGGCCACGTGCTCACCGTCGGCGCGTTCGACCGCCGGGTGAAGGCCGTCGTGTCGCAGGTGCCGCTGGTCAACGGTTACGAGAACATCCGCTCGCTGGTCCGCTCGGACTTCATCGGCGGCTTTCGCGACATGTTCGACGCCGATCGCGACGCCCGGTTCCGCGGCGAGGCGCCGGGCATGGTCCCGGCTGTCTCCGAGGACCCCCTCGGCCCGGCTGCCATGCCGACCCCGGACTCCTACCAGTGGTTCACCGAGACCCACGAGGAACGGGCCCCTGCCTGGCGTAACGAGATCACCCTGCGCTCGGTCGAACTGCTCTCCGAGTACAGCCCGGACAGCGTCATCGAGCGGATCAGCCCGACGCCGCTGCTCGTGCTCGTCGCCGAGAACGACGTCCTGACCCCGACCGAGCTGACGCTGGCGACCTACCAGAAGGCCCGCGAGCCCAAGAAGCTCGTGATCCTGCCCGGCGGCCACTTCGACGCCTACGTCGCGGGCTTCGACGCCTCCATGATTCCGGCACGCGACTGGTTCCTCGAGCACCTCGAGCCCTGAGGGCCGCCCCTTTCTCACCCCGCCCGGTGACACGGGCACTCCACCAGCTGGCCGCCTCGAGAAGGGCGCCCACCCTCGGAGATCGCCCGCCGATCTGGTCGGGAACCGCCCGTGGTGCTCCCCGAACAGCTTGGGCTGGACGGGGGCCTCGGAAGGGACTGGCGAAGGCTGGTCGGAGGCCTGGCCGGACAGCTGCGTGGACCACAGCTGTTCGCCGATCAGCCCGTCGTCCGCGAGCAACTCGCCGGCGCGGTCGCGGCCGGCTTCCTGTTGGCGAGCTGCCCCGACCTGGGGTCTGGTCCGGCACCTCGTCCGCGGGCGATCGGGCGGGTCGTCGACGCGATCAGGGACGATCCGGCTCGGGCGTGGACCGCCGCGGACATGGCGGGCCTGGCCGGGACCAGCGTGCGCCGCTTGCAGGAGGGTTTCCGGGAGTGGGCGGGCTGCTCCCCGACCGAGCACCTCGTCGGGGTCCGGCTACAGCGTGCCAGCGCGGACATCGAAGGCGACACCGGGCTCTCGGTCAGCGAGGTCGCCGCCCGGTGGGGATTCTCGAGTGCGAGTCGGTTCGCAGCGGCGTATCGGCGGCATTACGGCTGCGCTCCGTCCGAGACGCGCCGCTGAGTTGTATCGCGACGGCTAGCCGCACGCCGAGGCGTCCCGAAGGTCCCCTCGCTCACCTGGGAGTCCCGAAAGGTCCCTTCGAGGCGCCGGGGCCGGGGCTGGGGCCCGGGACCGGGCTCCGTCGCCGACGGGTGGTGAACCGGTCACGGACGGAGTGTCCGGTGGTGGGCGAACAGCCTCCGGTCCCGGTCGACGACGTCGGCCATGACCGCGCTCCGGCGGGACGTAGACAGCGCCCGGGCGTACTCCGCGGTGCCGAAGACCTCCGGACCGTCGATCTCGTGCACGGCGAGGCCGGCCTGGGCCGCACCGTCGGTGAGCCGGTAGCGGGTGGTGCGCCGCCAGCCGGGAACCACCTGCAGGAGGGGCAGATGTTCTTCCCGGTACCAGGCATCGAGCCCGTCGGGGACGCGGCTGGTCATCGCGACCGTGAGTAGCAGTGGGGGCGGTCCGGGCGCGGCGGTGCCGGTCGTGTCGACCAGCGTGTACACGCGTCGGTCCAGAGTGGCCAGCCGGTCGACGACGGTCTGCTCGTACGCGCTGCGCTGGCGCGCGACCGCGTACTCCGGCGTCGACAACGCGGCCGAGCGGAGCGGGTACACGGCGAGCCATCCCGGTGTGCGGTCGTCCGCCGCGCGGTAGCGCTCGCCGCCGTGGATCCCGGGCACCCGCAGGCGCGCCGGACCGTGGTCGGTGTCGTACCAGTGGTGGAACTCCTCGAGCGGGACGTCGCCGGGTTCGGAGAGCACGAACAGCAGGCCGTCCACGCCGGTGTCGCTCACGGGAAGTCGAAGCACGTCGTCGGGTTGTCCACCAGGAGCCCGCGCCGACGGCCCTCGTCGGGTGCGATGTCGGCGAGCAGGTCGACGAGGTCGCCGTCGTCGGGGACGAAACCGTACGTGTTGGGGTGCGGGAAGTCCGTTCCCCACAGCACGCGGTCGGGCGCGCTGTGCACCAGGAGCCGGGCCAGCGCGGCCGCGTCGTCCAGCGACGGAGGAGCGGTCGCCAACCGGTCGGGGCCGGACAGCTTCACCCACACGTCCCCGGTGTCGAGCAGGCCCCGCAGCGCGGACACGGCGGGGGAGCCCATGCCCTGCCGCAGATCCACCCGGGCCATGTGGTCGATCACCACCCGCAGCGGCAGCGACCGCACCAGGTCGGCGTGCTCGGCGACCCCGTCGCCGGCGACGTGCAGCGCGATGTGCCAGCCGTACGGGGCGACGAGCCGGACGATCGTGTCGATCTCCTGCGCCGACGGGGCCCGCCCGAGGTGCGGGGTGAAGTGCAGGCGGGCGCCACGCACACCGGCCCGATGCAGCTCCCCGACCTCCTCGGCGAGGGTGTCCGGGCGGATCAGCGCGACACCGCGGTACCGGCCGCCGCCCTCGGCCAGCGCCGCACGCAGCGAGGCGTGGTCGGTGCCGTGCGCGGCCGACTGCACGATCACGGCACGGTCCAGTTCGAGCATGGCGTGCAGCTTCTGAAGGTCGGCCAGGGGAGCCTCGGGCGGGGTGAACGAGCGGTCCGCGGCGTAGGGAAACGTCGCGGTGGGGCCGAAGATGTGGCAGTGCGCGTCGCAGGCGCCGTCGGGCAGGCGCAGGGACGGTGCGTGCGGGTCGGGGTGCGGGCCCGGGTTCGACGGGCCGGGGGCGGACGGGTCATGGGTGGACGGGTCGGGCACGTCTCTCCTCAGTCGCAACGGGCGGTCATACCGCCGTCGACGACGATCTCGGTGCCGGTCACGAACCGGGCGTCGTCGGAGGCCAGGAACAGGGCCGCGTGGGCGGTGTCGCGGCCGTCGCCCATGAACCCCAGCGGGATCCGGCTCAGCCGCTGCGCGAGCAGCGCGTCGACGTCGCCGCCGGCGCGCTGGGCGGCGAGGCGAGCCTCGACCATCGGCGTGTGCAGCTGCCCGGGGACCACGGTGTTCACCCGGATCCCCTCCGGTGCGTGCTGCACGGCGGTGACCTTGGACAGCTGGGTCACCGCGGCCTTCGCCGAGGCGTAGGCGACCTGGGGAGACCCGGTGAAGCGCAGCCCGGACGTCGAGGCGACGTTGACGATCGCGCCACCGCCGCGGGCTCGCATGGTCGGGATGGCGTGCCGGCAGCCGAGGTAGACGCTCGACAGGTTGAGGTCGAGCTGGGCCTGCCAGTCCTGCTCGTCGAGCTCCGCCGACCCGCCGGCGTTGTTGACCAGGACGTCCAGCCCGCCGTAGGCGTGCACCGCCGCCCCGATCATCGCCGCCACCTCGGCCGAGTCGGTGACGTCGCCGGTGTGCCCGGTCGCCGTCCCGCCCTCCTCGACGACGAGGTCCAGGGTGGCCTGCAACGGCCCGGGCTCCCGGTCCACGGCGAGCACCCGGGCGCCCTCGCGGGCGAAGACGACCGCGGTCGCGCGGCCGTTGCCCCAGCCGTCGCCGACGCTGCCGGCCCCGGTGACGACCGCGACCTTCCCATCGAGGCGGCCCATCAGGCGGCCTCCTGCGTCTCGGTCCCGACCTCGAGGGCGACCAGGAACCGGGACACCAGGTTGTAGGTCCCGACCGTGACGGTCAGCTCGACGACCTCGCGGTCGTCGAAGTGCTCACGGAGCGCGTCGAAGACGTCGTCGGCGACGGTGACCCGGTAGGTCATCGCGTCGGTGTAGGCCATGACCGCGGCCAGGCGCGGGACGAGCACGCCCGCGTCCCGCTCGCCGCGCAGCACCGCCAGGTCGGTGTCGGTGAGCCCGCCGGCCCGCCCGACCGGCTCGTGCGCGCGCCACTCGTAGTCGGCGCCGTTCAGCGCCGCGATCCGCAGGATGGCCAGCTCGCGGACGTCGTCGGACAGCGTCGAGGAGGTCCGGACGGCGCCGAGCAGGCCGTTCCAGCCGTCGGCCAGCGGCGGGCTGTGCAGCAGCATCCTGTCCAGCGGGGTGAGCACGCCGCCGCGACGGGCGCGGATCCGGTCGGTGATCTCGCCGTCCGGTCCCGGTGTGTGCTCGGTCCCGGCGTAGTCCAGGCGGGCCATGTGTCTCCTTCGTGACGGGTGCGGGTGTGCGGGGGAGCGGGGTCAGGAGGTCGCGGCGGGCTCGCGACGGTCCCCGCCCTCCGGTGCGGCGACGCCGGCCGGGACGGGATCGTCGTCGTCGGTCGCGTCGGACGGTGCGAGCTCGGGCACCGGCTCACCGGCCAGGACCGACCGGGCCCGGTCGACGTCGAGCCGGCGCTCCCAGAGGGCGACGACCAGGCTGCCCATGATCTGTCCGGAGAGGCTGACCAGGCCGCGCATCGTGGACATGAACCGGTCCACGCCGATGATCAGCATGATCCCGACGACCGGGACGACCGGTCCGCGGGTAGCGCGCGGTTATCGCGAGGGCTGGTCATGAGGTGTTGGGCACTGCCACTCGAGCTGGATCTCGCGGCGCGGCGGCCAGTGATTGGTCGGGGTGGCAACAGCCCTGGTGTCGTCTGAGCGTTCTGTCGCGCCCATCTCCGGACAATCGTTCACGTCTACCCTCGACGGCGGAGGTCCCCTCGATGCCTGGTTCCGAAGCACCGCACCCCCTCGGTCAGGACCGGCCGCGCCGGGTGTTCAGCCGCTTCTACGCCGCGATGAGCGAGCGGATGGAGGCCGAGGGGATGGGAGCGTTGCGGGCCGAGCTGCTGGGCGGCCTGGTCGGTGAGGTCGTCGAGATCGGATCGGGCAACGGCCTGAACTTCGCCCACTACCCGCCGTCCGTCGCCGCGGTGACCGCCGTGGAGCCGGAACCACGCCTGCGCAACCTGGCCCTCCAGGCAGCGGAGACGGCGCCGGTACCGGTGCACGTGGTGCCCGGCACCGCGGAGCGACTGCCTCTCGCCGATCAGAGCGTCGACGTCGCCGTCCTGTGTCTGGTGATGTGTTCGCTGCCCGATCGGGCAGCGGCGTTGTCCGAGGTCCAGCGCGTACTGCGGCCGGGCGGAAGCCTGAGGTTCCTCGAGCACACCATCGCCGACACTCCCGGGCTGCGACGGGCACAGCGGATCGCCGACGCGACGGTGTGGCCGTTGCTCGCCGGCGGGTGTCACACCGCGACCGATCCTGTCGCGGCGATCATGGCGGCCGGGTTCGCCGTCGGTGACATGCGTCGTCTGCGGTTTCCCGAGCGCTTCACGCAGCCGTCCAGCCCCCACGTGCTCGGCACGGCAAGCCGGTCGGTCTGAGTGGCCTGACCGATCTGGGTGCCTGAGCCGGCGTCACGTCGCGCCTGATGGCCCTCGCCTCGGCCGAGCGGATCGACGCCGGTGACCAGGCGATCCAGGTGCACGGGTCGGCGGGCCCGACCGACGCCCACCGCTGTCGTGGATGGACACCCGCGAGATCATGATCGAGGGGGCGGGTGGCGCCAGGTACGTGTGGCGCCAGTTCGCACTGGAAACCGGGTCCTCGCACGCGGAATGTCACGTGCGAGGACCCGGATTCGCGTGCGAGAGCGGACGGCCGGGCGTGCGGGTCAGCGTTCGCCGGCCTCGGCGAGTCGCCGCCCACGAACTCGTGCACCGGATGCCCGATCCCGGCCGCCGCGCGGGCCCGGTGCAGGACGCGGACCCCGTCGTCTCGCCGGCCGGCCTGGAGCAGGTACCGCCCGAGCGCGGCGAGCGGCATCGCCGTCGCCGGGTCGTGACGGGCGCATCGTCGGGGTGCCGCTCGTGTGCCTCCCGGAACCGGTCGAACGCGGTTCCCGGTTGGTCGGTGGCGAGCTCGAGCAGTCCGAGCGCCCGCAGCACGATCCCCTCGGCCGCGGTGTCGCCGAGATCCCGCACGACGGTGTGCGCGCGGCCGTGCAACCGTCGTGCCTCGTCAGGCGTTCAGGCCCGTCGCCAGGCCGCGGGGCTCGTCCCGTGCGCGGTGCGGAAGCGGCGGACGAAGTAGCCGGCGTCGCGGTACCCGACCCGCCGGCCGATCTCGGTGACCGTCAGGTCCGTGCCGACCAGCAGCCGCCGGGCCTCCCGCATCCGACGGTCGGTGATCCACTGCTGGACGGTCCGGCCGGTCGTCCGGCCGACCACGGTCGTCAGGTGCCCGGGAGTCAGCCCGAGCGCGGCGGCGATGTCGCGCAACGAGACCGGTTCCCGGAACCGCTGCTCGATCTGCTCGAACACCGCCGCGAGCAGCGGGTCGGTCGCCTCGGCCGGGACGTCGTCCTGGAGGCGGGACAGCGCGACCAGCAGCAGGGTGAGGTGGGCGCGCGCCGCCTCGGCGTAGCCGTCGCGGCGGCCGGTCAGCTCGGTGTCCAACGCGGTGAGCCGGGCCAGCCAGCCGGGACGGTCCGGCGGCGGGACGACCAGGCGCTGCGCCCCGCCGCGGTGGCTGCCGACGAACGGCGCCAGCAGCGGGTGTCCGCGCCACGAGACCAGCGGGGCGGCCGCGCCCGGATCGATCGCCTCCGCCGGGAACATGACGGTGTAGGCCTCCCCGTCGGCGGGCCCCTCCCCGGCATCGGCGCCGATCACGACACCCGACGCGACGACGAACGCGTCTCCGGGTCCGAGCTCCCACATCCGTCCGTCGACCCGGCGGGCCAACCCCCCGTCGACGACGTAGATCAGGCACAGGAAGTCGTGGGCGTGCTCGCCACGCACCCGGGGCAGGTCGGCGAGGTGCGCGCCGGACCGGCGCTCGACGGCGATCGGTACCGGCGAGTGCGCGAACCCCATCAGAGGAGCGTCGGAAGATCGTCCCATCAGCGCCGCACAATCTTTCTTGTATGCCGCTCAGATGCGTTGGACGCTGGTGTCAGCACACGACTTTCGTACCACGGAGGGTTCATGCCGACCGACTACCTGCCCGCGCTCGTCAACCCGCGACTGCTGCCCGGCTACGACGGCTTCGCCACGCTCATGGGCACGAGCGGGGTGTACTGGCGCCTGGTCGCGCAGGCCGGGATCCAGCCCGGTTCGACCGTGCTCGAGATCGGCTGCGGGACGGGCAACGTCGTGCTGCGCGCGAAGCGGGCCGTGCCGTCCGCGACGGTGATCGGCCTGGATCCCGACCCCGAGGCGCTGGAGATCGCCCGGCGGAAGGCGGCGGAGGAGGGGCTGGCGCTGCGGCTCGACGCCGGTGTCGCCGAGGAGCTGCCCTACGACGACGGCAGCGTCGACCGCGTCGTGTCGTCCCTGATGCTGCACCACGTGTCCGTGGAGCAGCAGGTCGGTGCACTGCGGGAGGTACGTCGGGTGCTCGCTCCCGGTGGCAGCCTGCACCTGGTCGACCTGGACAACGACCCCCGCGTCGCCGGACCGATGAAGCCGTTGAACCGGGTGCTGTCGCTGCTGCACCGGCTGGACCCGGCGGCACGCCGGCTCGGCTTCGGTGGCGGGCACGCCGGCCAGGGTCACGGCAACGGCCAGGGACACGGCAACGGGCACGGGCACGGCCACGGCCACGGCCACGGCCACGGACACGGCGAGGCTCGGCCGGTGCTCGAGGTGCTGGCCGAGGCCGGGTTCGCCGAGCCGATCGTCGTCGGGCACGGACGGACCCGGATGGGGGCGCTCACCTACCACCGCGCGGATCGCTAAGCGCCGAAGGGGGCGAGCGCGAACCGTCCCCAGGCGAGGAACGCGAAGGCCGCGAGGTAGGCGACGTCGCCGCCCATGAGCGCCCACTCGCTGCGCCGGAACCTCGTCGTGGCTGCGCCGGCCATCACCAGCATGAGGCCGCACGCCGCGAGCGGTGAGAGCACCACGGCGACGCCGACGAGCGGGGGCACGATCAAGCCGACGACGCCGAGAAGCTTGATCGTGCCGATCGCCTTGATGTGGCCGGGGCCGAAGTCCTCGACCCACTGCTGGCTGCCGGCCAGGGCGCCATACCGTTGCTTGGTGAGCAGGATCTGGGTCGCGCCTCCGGTGCCGAAAGCGAGGGCGAGCGCGCCAGCGATGATCCACAGTGCGACGTCCATGAGTGCACTCCCTCCTTGTTACGTTCGCCCTCTCGGGCTCGTCACAGTGCTGACGGATCGCCGGGCAGGAAGGTAACGACGATGGAAGAACCCGAGCTGGCCACCGCGTTCGAGGAGCAGCGGCCTCGTCTGGTGGCAGTGGCGACACGGGCCCTCGGCTCGGCCGCGGACGCCGAGGACGCGGTGCAGGAGACATGGATCCGGCTGAACCGGCACGGCGGCGAGGGCATCGACAACCTCGGCGGCTGGCTCGTGCGCGTGATCGGTCGCATCTGCATCGACATGCTGCGCAGCCGCACGGCTCGCGCCGAGTCGACGTTCGATCCCTGGGCCACCGATCCCGTCGTGACCGAGGACGTCGAGGGCCCCGAAGAGACCACGATGCTCGCCGATTCGCTCGGACTGGCCATGGTCGTCGTGCTCGAGTCGCTGGGGCCGGAGGAACGTCTGGCCTTCGTGCTGCACGACATGTTCGCCGCGCCGTTCGCGGAGATCGGGCCGATCATCGGCCGCTCCACCGACGCCGCGAAGATGCTGGCGAGCCGCGCCCGGCGCAAGGTGCAGGGAGTACCGCAGCCGACGGGGGAGTGGGGGCAGCGGCGTGAGGTGGTCGACGCGTTCCTCGCGGCAGCGCGCGAAGGAGACTTCGACGCACTGCTGCGCCTGCTCGACCCCGACGTGACCTGGCACCGGCACACGGCGCGCGGTCATGTCGTGCAGGTCGGCGCGAACGAGGTGCTCGCCGCCGTGCGACGCGGCGACCCCGGCCGGCTCGAGGCCCGTCGCGTCAGCGTGAACGGGGAACCGGGCATCCTGGTCTGGGGTCCGAACGGACGCCCGGTTGCGCTGATGTCGTGCACGGTTGCGGATGGTCGGCTCGTGGAGGTCATCTCCATCGTCGACCCCGCGCGACTTGCGCGGATGGCGCTGCCGGGTAGCGACGTCGGCACGGCGTAGCAGCTCAGAGCCCGTATCCGGGGTCGGGGCGCGACGTCATCCGGGTCGATCTCAAGAAGGGCGGGGCCCCAGCAGTCCATCCAGGACGAGGCCGAACACGCGGGCGAGCTGGTCGTCGTCGGACTCGTCCGACGTAGGTGCCGCCTCGGCCATGACGTCGGCGAGTCGCGGGTGGGTGCCGTCCCTCGCTGCACGGATGAACAGCTCGGTCCTGGCGCGGACGAACTCCGTGTCGAGCACACCCTTGCCGGGACGCTCGTTGCGCAGGTAGGTCTGGATCATGCCGCTCAGGGTGCCCACCGCCTCGAGCTTCGCCCGACCCGAGCAGGGGTGGTCACGGAGCTGATCAAGAGTGTGTTCGAGGAGCAGGATCGCCGCGGGCCCGATGTGCGGCCGCTCCTGTGCGGCATCGATGATCCAGGGGCGGGACCTCAGATAGCGAACCCGATGCAGGTGCTCGGCAACGACGTCGGCCCGCCAGTCGCCGGTCACCGCGGGCGTTTCGTACTCACCCAACGCGGCGTCCACCATCAGGTCGATCATGTCCGCGCGCGTCGCGACATGTCGATAGAGCGATGCCGGACCGGTGCCCAGCTCTCGCGCGACTCTCCGCGTCGTCACCGCCGCCAGCCCCTCACAATCGGCCACGGCCAGCGCCACATCGACGATCTGGGCACGGCTCCATTCGGCAGGACGCCCGACGCCGCCGCGGGCCGGCGCCGGACGAAGCCAGATGTGTTCAGGCACGGTCCCGAGAACCTCCCTCTTGCGATCGGCGTTGGCTAATCCTAATATTTGCGATCAGCGTCCGTGAAGACGCTGTCGATCGAGGGGACAGCCATGGACAGCCTGCTCCCAGACCTCACCCCGGTGGAGCAGGCATCCCTGCTCGCCGTGCGACTGCGGGCGCTCGACGCGCGTTCCGCCACTCCGATCCTGGATGACCGCGTCGCCGAACGGACCGCCGATGCCGCGGGGCTCGACCTGACCCGCCCCACGATCCCGAGAAGCGCCGTCCTCGTTCACGCGGTACGCGCGAAGACTCTCGACGACGCCGTACGCGAGTTCGTCGCACGACACCCGGACGCCGTCGTGGTCGATCTCGGATGCGGCCTCGACGCACGCCGGCAACGCTGCGCGCCCGGTCCGGGTGTCGACTGGTACTGCGTGGACCTCCCCGCGGTGATCCGACTCCGGGCGAAGGTCCTGCCCGACGACGCGCACCGGGTCCCGGCCGACGTCACGTCACCGGACTGGCTGCAGAACCTCCCCCGGGATCGGCCCACGATCGCCGTGACGGACGGCCTCATGGCCTTCCTCGCCGGCGACGCGTTCGTCGAGCTGGCGCGGGCCATCACGAACCACTTCACCGGCGGAGAGTTCACGTTCAACGCCTACAGTCGACTCGCCATGCGCAACAGCCGGCGCATGGGCGCGCTGGGTGGCCGCGCCGTCGGCGCCAGCGGGTCGACGCGTGCTCCAACGCTGGGTGACGGCATCGACGACCCGCGGGAACCGGAGGCTTGGAACGCCCGGCTCGCGCTGATCGAGGAGCTGTCCATGGCGCGAGCCCCCGAGGTGGCTCTCTTCCCGCCTGTATGGCGCACGATCTCGCGGATCAGCGCCCGCAGCGCGCGGATGATCCGCGCCGGCGACCGTGTCGTCCGCTATCGGTTCCCGGCGTGATCGACGCGGGTGGCTTCTCGGGGGCAGCTGAGCACCTCTACATGAGCCAACCGTCGGTCTCCGGCCGAGTAGACCTCGGGCAGCGGCTTGCCGACCAGCTCCAGGACGTCGGTGATCCCGTTGTCCTCCACCGTCGCCTGGTCGGCCTTCTCCGCCGAGAAGCAGATGCCGCGCCGCGGCGGGGACACGAACTCACCCGAGCCGTCCAGTCTCGGGCCGTCCTCAACGACGCCCGCGCCGAGCAGGCGGCGCAGCTTGTCCTTCGCGGTCACGATGACGACGTCCAGCCCCGCGTCGTTGGCGGCACCGAAGACCGTCGGGGCCCGCAGGAAGCGCTTGTCGTTCATCAGCACCTCCTCGCCGGTGCTGGTGTCGAAGATGTAGTTGCCGCTGATCCCGTGGACCGCGGGCGGCTGCCCGGTGGCGATCGAGACGTTGTTCGGGTTGGTCAGCGCGGGCATCGCGCAGTGCCCTTCCCAGCCCGACCCTCGCCCGGACGCCAGTACCTCCGCGAGCCACGGCATCCGGCCGGCCTCGACGGCCTTCTGGTGGTAGTCCGGCTCGCTGCCGTCGATGCAGATCACGACGACGGGGACACCGGGATGGGCGTAGCTGCGGTCGTTGACGGTGAAGGAGGTGGCGGTCATGGACGCTCGTGGCTGGCGGTCCCGACCAGCGTCGTGCCGACCGTGACCGGCCGGAACCCACGAACCGCCTATCCGCGCCATAGCCTCGGGCAGCGGTCGCGCACAGCCGAGTCTGATCGACGATCATGGTGGTGTGCCGACCGACAGATGAGGTTGACCTCAAGTTGAGTTGAGATTCTATCATCAGGGAATGACGTACACCGAGGCCGAGCGCCTCTACCTTGCCGGTCAGTCGCTGGGGCGCCTGACCACGATCGACTCCGTGGGACGGCCGCAGATCCGCCCGTTGGCGTTCCGGCTCAACGACGACGGCACGATCGACCTGGGCGGGCCGGCATCGGCACGCACGCAGCGCCATCGCAACGTCCGGGGCAACCACCGGGTCGCCCTCCTGGTCGACGATATGACCCCGGACGAGCCAGGTGCGATCAAGCCGGGGATGGGACGCGGGGTGGAGGTGCGCGGCCGGGCCGAGCTGACCACTACTGACGTCCCGCCGGTCAACCCCGGGTGGTTCAGCCGAGATGTGATCAGGATCCATCCGGAGCGGATCCTGAGCTGGCACATCGATCCCGCTGCGCCCGACGGTGCGGCCCGCGACGTCGGCCAGGAGTCCAGTTCGGACTGACCTAGCATGTGGCCTACGTCACATTCAGGTTGAGTGTGCCGCTACGGCACGGCTTCTCCTGATCCCAGACCGCACACCACCTGGGAGACGGAATGACCATGACGGAGCAGTACCGCAGCCGGGTCCACCGGGACGACGAGACCCAGACCGGGCCCCTGCCGGCCATCGAGCCGGCCACCGGGCCGCCCCCGGAGCCGTCCACCGAGCTGGCCGCCGCCGAGACGAAGCCGACGGTGCTCGATCAGATTGGCGGCCCGATGGGGTTCGTCTACTCGACCTTCCCGGTCGTCGTCTTCGTGGCGGCCAACGCGTTCCTGTCACTGCCGATGACGATCGGGATCTCGATCGCCGTCGCGCTGGGGCTGACCGGGTTCCGGCTGCTGCGCGGGGAGCGTTTCACCTCGGCGATCGGTGGCCTGATCGGCATCGCGGCCGCCGTGGGCGTCGTCGCCTGGACCGGGTCGGCGAAGGACTTCTTCGTGATCGGGATCTGGGCGGCGCTGGCCGGGTTCGTCGTCACCTTCGGCTCGGTGCTGATCCGACGCCCGCTGACCGGACTCGCCTGGAACGCCGTCCACGGCGGGAAGAACGCCTGGCGCGACGACCGGCCCACGCTGCGCGCGCACGACATCGCCACACTCGCCGCGGCCGCCGTGTTCGGCGCCCGGTTCGTCGTCAAGGAGTGGCTCTACGTCGCCGACTCCACCACCTGGCTGGCCATCGCGAAGATCGCAATGGGAACCCCGCTGACGGTACTGGCCGCACTCGTCGTCGTCTGGGCGTTCCGCCGGTCCACCAAGCGCCTCGCGCAGTCCTGATCGGACCCGCGACGACCCGGCTGAGTCCAAGCCCCGGTGCCCGATCTCGGCACCTCCGGCAGTGGCACAGTCGGGATCGACCGTTCCGGCGGTATGTCCCGGAGGGGTGGCCGTGGACCGGCCAGAGCGACGGATGATCGGCATCGTGGTCGCCGTCGCCGTGCTGGTCCCGGTCGTGAGCGGCGTCGTCGCGCGGACCTTCTCGAGGAAGCGCCCGGTCGAGTAGTTCGTCCGCGGGGACGATCCGGCTGACCAGACCGGCCCCCTCGGCCTCCTCGGCGTCCATCGTGTGACCGGTCGGGCACAGGTTCATCGCCTTGGCCTTCCCGACCGCCCGGGTCAGCCGCTGCGAGCCGCCGATCCCCGGGATCGCCCGAGCCGGATCTCGGGTTTGCCGAACCGGGTGGTGTCCGCGGCGATGAGTACGTCGGGCTGCTGACACCCCGACCGGCACGGCCCGATCACCACCTGCTCGGTCAGCACGGGGCGATCGGTGCGGCGGAGCTGCTGGTGGCGCTGTTGGTGAGGCCGCCGCGCTGAAGCGGGCCCGGTACATGGTTTCCGGCACCGTGTGGATCGGCCTCGGCGTCGGTTGGGCGCGTGGGCCGGCGGAGAGGCGATCGACTTGACCATGCCGGCTGCCGGGCGGTCAGAAGGGCGGCGGGTCGGGGTCGTCCGCCGGAGCGATCGCCGCGTCGTCCCGCGGTGTGGCGGCGTCGTCCGGGGTGGCGGTGTCGTCCGGTGTGGCGGTGCCGTCGGGTGGGTCGGTGTAGGGGCGGTAGTCGTAGGGGCCGCTGGTGTACCGGCGTCCGGTCGGGGTCACCCAGGTCAGGCGCCCGTCCGGGTGGGCGAGGACGTT
>JAKDNL010000501.1 GCA_030451825.1 Pseudonocardia sp.
GGTGCGTTTTCCCCCGCCCCCCCCGCCGCCCCCACCAAACACCCCCCCCCCTGTGGTGTTCTCTCCCCCCCACGACGACGGGTGCCGGACACCTCGAGGCGGCCCAGTCGGGGCCACACCTGGCTCGCGAGGTCTTGATCAGGAGCTGCCGGCCGGCGTGCGCGGCCCGAGCGCGACGACGTCCTGCCCGCGCAGCTCCACCAGCACCGATCCCTGCGCGGCCACCTGCACCGGCCCGTCCCAGCCGGCCCGGTCCACCGGGACCGTTCCCCGGGACACCCCGGTGCCGGGATCGGCGTCGGCGAGCCCGCCGGGGACCGGGACCAGCAGCCGTCCGGCGTAGGGCACGCCGGGGCCGAGGGTGCCCGGCAGCGTCCAGCGCGGCTCGAGGGTCTCGCTGTCCAGCGCGACCGTCGCCGCGCCGGTCCACCAGTACAGGTCGCCGTCGTCGCGGGTCACCCGCGCGACGCCGTCGGACGGGGTGAACACGGGCGACCCGACGGCCAGCGGGACCTCCCCGACCCGCTTGCCGGCGCGGTCGAGGAGCAGCAGCCGCGGCTCGCCCGGGAGCAGGACCGCGACCCGGTCGGTGGCGACGGCGATCACCTGGGCACCGCGCACGCCCAGCTCGGTGGAGAAGTCCGCCGCCGGCTGGTCGCCCTTGGCCGCGTCCGGGCGCAGGACGGTGAGCCGCTGCGAGGTGTCCGACGGGCAGTCCTCGGTCACCGCGACCCGGCCTCCGCCGGCGCCGAACGAGGAGTACGTGCACCCGGTCCGCGGCTGGTCGCCCGGCTCCTCGAGGGCACGCACGGTGCCGTACTCGGTGGTCCGGACCAGGTCCGAACGCATCGTCTCCAGGTAGTCCTGGCCGGTCGCCAGTAGCGGGCCGTCGCCGACCAGCCGGGTCCCGGGCCGGGCGTCGAGCGTGCGTGTCGGTCCGCGCGCGCCGTTCCGGGGGTCCAGCGCGGACAGCTCGCTGCAGTACTCGTCCTCGCGGTAGTCGGCGAGGACCCGGCCGAACGCCGACGCGACCGTGCACAACGGCAGGTCCCGGGTGTAGCTCCAGCGTTCCCGTCCGGTCCGGGCATCGCGCCCGGAGACGGTGGAGTCGCCGGCCACGACGACGCCGCCACCCGCGGCGATCGGGGCCGGCGTGGCCGGGCTCGGCGCCCGCCACAGCTCGGTGAATCCGGCCGGCACGGCCCCGGCCGGGGGCGGCGGGTCGACCGGCGCCGCTGCCGTCACCGACTCCGTGTTGGACGCCGGGCTCTGTGCGAAGTAGAGGATCGCGACCCCGGCCAGCAACACGACGAGCACCGCGGCGACCAGGAGGTCGCCGCGGTGACGTCGTTCGGGTGCGGGCAGCCGGAACCGCGGCACGAGGGAGCGCAGGACAGACGGGTCAGCTGGCGGCGGCGTCCGCGCCGCTGTCGGTGCCACTGCCCGGGCCGCCGGCCTGGACGCCCTCGCCCTGACCGCTGCCGGAACGGCGCCCGCGGCGACGGCGGCGACGCGGCTTGGCCGAACCGCCGTCGGCGCCCTGACCGGCGTCCCCGGACGGGCCGGAGTCGCCGGAGGGCCCGGCCGTAGCCGTAGCAGTAGCCGTGCCCGACTCGTCGGAGCCGCCGACCGAGGTGGCGGCGTCGGCCTCGACCGACACCCCGCCACGGGTGCGCGAACGGGACCGGTTGCGGCGCGGGCGGCGGCTCTCGCCGTCGCCGTCGGAGTCGCCACTGCGCCCGCCTGCGCCGCCACGCCCGCCGGAGCCACGGCCCCCGTCACGACCGCCGTCGCGGCTGCCGCTGTCGCGGTCACGGCGCTTGGCCCCGCCGTGGTCGCCCTCGGCGTCGATGTACTCGGCGTCCAGGCCGGCCCGGGTCCGGTTCGCCACCGGCAGCCGGCCGCTCGCCTTGGCCGGGATCTCCAGGTCGGAGAACAGGTGATCGGAGGTGGAGTAGGTCTCCACCGGCTCGTCGATGCCGAGCGAGAGCTCGTCAGAGATCATCTTCCAGCGGGGCATCTCGTCCCAGTCGACGAGCGTGACCGCCACGCCCTCCTTGCCGGCACGCCCGGTGCGACCGATCCGGTGGATGTAGGTCTTGGCGTCCTCGGGGCACTGGTAGTTGAGCACGTGGGTGACGTCGACGACGTCGATGCCGCGCGCGGCGACGTCGGTAGCCACCAGCACGTCGACCTTCTGCGCGCGGAACGCGCGCAGTGCCTGCTCGCGGGCGCCCTGGCCCAGGTCACCGTGCACGGCCGCGGCGGCGAACCCGCGCTCGGCCAGGTCGTCGGCGACCCGCTGGACGGTCCGTTTCGTGCGCGCGAAGACCATCGTCAGGCCACGGTCCTTGGCCTGCAGCACCCGGGTGACGAGCTCGACCTTGTCCATCGCGTGGGCCCGGTAGACGAGCTGGCGGGTGCGCTCGTGGATGGAGCCCTGGTCGGACTCCTCGGCGCGGATGTGGGTCGGGCGGTTCAGGAAGCGGCGCGAGAGCGCCACGATCGGGCTCGGCATGGTGGCCGAGAACAGCATCGTGTGCCGCTGTTCGGGCAGCATCCGCAGGATCCGCTCGACGTCGGGCAGGAAGCCCAGGTCCAGCATCTCGTCGGCCTCGTCCAGGACCAGGGCGTTCACCCGGCCCAGCACCAGGTGGCGCTGCTCGGCCAGGTCGAGCAGCCGGCCCGGGGTGCCGACGACGATGTCCACGCCCTTGCGCAGGGCCTCCAGCTGGGGCTCGTAGGCGCGGCCGCCGTAGATCGCCACGACGCGCACGCCGAGGTTCTTGCCGGCGGCGGCGATGTCGCGCGCGACCTGCACACACAGCTCGCGGGTCGGCACCACGACGAGCGCCTGCGGGACGTCCTTGGTCCGGTCGGCGGCCTCGCCCTCGGCGGTGGCCGCCGCGCGCTCGCCGGGCGGGGTCAGGCGCTGCAGCATCGGCACGCCGAAGCCGAGCGTCTTACCGGTGCCGGTACGGGCCTGACCGATGCAGTCCTCGCCGGCCAGCGCCAGCGGCAGGGTCAGCTCCTGGATGGCGAACGTGCGGACGATGTCGTTCTCCGCGAGCGCGGAGACGATCTCGGGGCGGACGCCGAGCTCGGCGAATGTCGGGGGGAGCTTCTCGTCGGCCGGGGCCTCGGTGGGCTCGTCCCGGATCATTGCGGGGATTCCGGTGTCCTCGAACCCCGGGTCGATGTCGGGGGAGGACTCGTTCGTGGTCTCGTTCGGGGCGGACAGGGTGATCGCCTCTCTCCGCGCACAGGAGCCGGTGGCGGGCTCGTCGACCACCGGGCCGTGAGGCCGCGGGTGGGAGAGCCGCCGAGGCGCTGCGCGCACCAGGTCGTGTGCGGGGCGGTGAGTCCCAGTACTCGTGGCACTGTTCGACCCGTTACCCGATCCCGCGCGGTGGGCACGTCTCTCCCGGCTGGGTGTGGCGTGCGCGGCCGATGCTACCTGCCGGACCCGGGTGTGTGGGACGGCGGTGTCCGATCCCACCCGCACACACCCCTCCTGACCGGCCCCGAGGGGTGCGACACGGGCCCCGCGCGCCGGGCGTGCCGGGCGTCGGCGGAGCGCAGGTGGGCGCCGGGACGGCCCCGCCGTGTCCGGATGCGCCCGCCCGTGGACGTCTAGGGTGACGGCCATGAGGACGGATGCCGGTGCGGAGGCCGACGCCGGCGGCCCGGCCCGGGCGATGGTGGACCTGCTCGGAGTGCTGGCCTACGGCGAACTCTCCGCGTTCGACCGGCTGGCCGAGGACGCGCGTGCCGCCCCCACCCTGACCGGGCGCGCGCAGCTCTCGGCGATGGCCGCGGCCGAGATCGGGCACTTCCGCCTGATCGAGGACCACCTGGCCGGGACCGGGGTGGCCGTCTCCGAGGCGATGCAGCCCTTCGTCGCGCTGTGGGACTCCTACCACGCCTCGATCGCCCCCCGGAGCTGGCTGGAGTCGCTGGTCAAGGCCTACCTGGGCGACGGGCTCGGCGCCGACTTCTATCGCGAGGTTGCCGGCTGGGTGGACCCGGGAACCGGTGAGCTGGTGCGGCAGGTGCTGGCCGACACCGGGCACAGCGCGTTCGCCGAGCGCGAGGTGCAGGCCGCCTGCGCGGTCAACCCGCAGCAGCGCGACCGGCTGGCGCTCTGGGGACGGCGGCTGCTCGGCGAGGCGGTGACCCAGGCCCAGCGCGTGGTCGCCGAGCGCGACGAGCTGGCCGAGTTCATCGTCCGCGGATCCGGTGACATGGGCGGCATCGCGAACCTGATCAAGAAGGTGCAGGCCAACCACGGCAAACGGATGTCGCGCCTGGGCCTGTCCTGAGTTTCTCCCACGGCGAACCGGGGGAGCCGTCGAGATCGTCGGGACTCGACTAGCCTGGCGGCGGATAAGACATCGAGCAGTGCGTTCAGGAGGTTCACCGGTGAAGGTCAAGATCGGCATCGCGGAGAGCCCGCGGGAGCTCGTGGTGTCCAGCGACCGGTCGCCGGACGAGGTCGTGGAGCAGGTCAGCGGTGCGCTCAAGTCGGACACCGGTCTGCTCGACATGGTCGACGACCAGGGCAACCGTTTCGTCGTCCCGGTCGCGCGGATCTCGTATGTCGAGATCGGCACCGAGGAGCGCAAGGTCGGCTTCGGCCTCGGCGGCTGAGCGTCCCGACGGCACGTTCGACGGCCCGGTCACCGTTGGTGGCCGGGCCGTCGTCGTCCCCCGGGCCGGACCATCGGGTGGATGGCGGGCATGGGTCGGAGCGTCGCCGATCCCCAGCCGGACCGCGGGTGAGCGTGACACCAGGGCTGTTGTGGCGGCTACGGCCCGCCCTGATGCCACTCTCACCCGGGACGCGCCGCGGAATGCGGGGTGGCCACCGCTCGCGGACGCCCGCGGTGGCGGGTCAGTCCGACTCCGGTGGGTCGTCCATCGCGAACGGGGGATGCCCGACGCCGGTGGCGCGGTAGCGCTGCCACATGTCGGGCTCGGCGAGCTTCCCGGGCGCCGAGTGGCCGCCGGTCCGCAGCTCGACCTCGGCACTGCCGTTGCCGATCAGCTCGGTGAGCCGGGCGTTCACCAGCACCCGGCCGGACCAGTGGACCTTCCCGTCGAACGGCTCGAGCCGGCACTCCAGGCGGACCTGGACCGGGATCTGCTCCCCGTCCAGGACGACGGTGGCCGGGCCGGTGTAGCCCTCGTCGTCGTGGTCCTCGTCCTGCCCGGCGATCCGGGTGGCGGGCTGCTCAGCCATCG
>JAKDNL010000045.1 GCA_030451825.1 Pseudonocardia sp.
CGATGGGGCGGCCGGCGGGAGCACGGCGGGCTCGACGGCGGCACCGGCACCGGCGACACCCGGCCCCTCCGCGCCCGCTCCCTGGGCGCCGCGGACGGAGCCCGCGGCGCCGTCGGCGATGCGCTGAACCTCGGCTGGATCGGCGAGGCGGTACCGACCACCGCGGTCAGCGCGCTCTTCCGTGCCGACCTCGCGCCCGCACTGCAGGGTCGACGTGCTGATGCCCTCCTCACCCGATCGGCCGGAGCGTTCCTGTTCGCTCGAGGCAACGCGTCCGACCGCGCCTGGCAGCTCGGCACCCACATGTCCGACTCCACGCCCGTCGACCTGGACCAGCACGTCCGCGACACCATCCGAACCGCGACCGGCATACCCGACCTGGAACCGTTCGTCGAGGACATCGCCACCTGGCGAACCGGCGCCTACGTGGCAACACGCCTTCGCGCCGGGCCCGCCTTCCTCGTGGGCGACGCCGCGCACATCATGCCGCCCTACGGCGGATTCGGCGGCAACACCGGCGTCCAGGACGCCCACGCCCTCGCCTGGCGACTCGCGCACGCCTGCCGCGGTGACGACACGTGGCTGGACTCGTACGAGTCAGAACGACTCCCCGTTGCCCGGCGCATGGTCGCCCAGGCCCTGCTCCGCTCTCGCAAGACACCCGGCGCGCCGCCGCCCCCGGACCAGATCGACGCCACCACGCTCGTGCTCGGTTTCCACTACGGGACCGGTGGTGTCGAGGACCCCGCGACGCCGTCCGGCGCCCCGGGCACGCGCGCTGCGCACCTGCGCCTCCGGGACGGAAGCAGCAGCCTCGATCTAGTCGACCCGACCGCATTCACGACCGTGCAGGTGCCCGCGGACGCGGTCGTCACCGACCATCTCGACCGATGGAGACGTGTCTACCGAGGTAGCGTGACCGTCAGACCTGATGGAGTGCTCGCGACTCGGGAAGATCTCCAGCACCCGACCACCTCGGTGTGAGGCAACGAGGGCGACCGGAACGTCAGCCAGACCATGCACCTCCATGGGTCGCCGGCCTGGGAAGTGCTCCTCCGACTGGAATCGGACCAGTGGCCGGCTCCGGCCCAGCGGCAGGGTGCCGACTCAACTGCCGGACTGGCTCGCGCTGTTTCCGGCTACCCGGACCGCGATGGCGATGCGTCGGCTCGGTCGGCTGTTGGGTTCAACCGGCCGAGCCTGAGTCGCCGGACGTTCCGGACCGCCACATGGACTAGCACCGGTGCAGGCCTTACGACTGGGCTGGCTGGTGCCGCGATGGTGAGCTGGCGCCGATGGTGGTCGTCATGGCACGCGGAGAAGGCAACCGAGACGGCCGAGCATCCGCACCAGGGGCAGCCCCGTCCGGACGACTCCGTAGCCGACCGCCTCCGGTCACCGATACTTGCCGCCGCGGTGGCCGGGAGCACACTGATGTGATGCGGGTAGAGCTGCTGGTGGTACCGAACTGTCCCCACGAGAACGTCGCCTCGGAGCGTCTGCGCCAGGCGCTCGACGACGCCGGACATGCCACGACTCCGGTCGAGGTCCGGAACATGACCGCGGAGACGGTCACCGAGACGCCCGAGTTCGCGGGATCACCCACGATCCTGATCGACGGGGCAGACCCGTTCGGAGAAGAAGCCACCGGTTCAGGCGCGTTCTCATGCCGCGTCTACCACTCTGAGGCCGGACTGTCGGGCGCCCCGTCAGTGGAGCACCTGCGGCGGGCGTTGCGTCGCTGAATCTCGGCGAGGCCAGGCAGTGCCGGTTCGTTTCTTCGCTTGACCCGTCGCCGTGATCATTTACGCCCTCCGAACCGGCACGGTCTGAGCAGCCGTCGACCGCAAATAGGTGGAGCACAGCCTCAGACAGCAGCGGCCCACACCAGCGTTCGGGCGCCGACTCGGCGACAGCCACTCTCACGCTCGTGCGGCCGGCTGCTCGCAGCACCGAACCGCTGGCTGCGTTGTGCGGTGGCGCACCAGTCGGGTGACGACGTAGCGCGCGTCGCGTCCGACCCCGCGCAGGGTGGCGGAGGCGAGGCTGCGTTGCCATTCGAGTCCGACGTAGCCGAGTCCGGGGTGCGAGGTCGACAGTCCACGGATCTGGCGTGGCTGACCGTGGCGGTCGAGGGCGCCAATGTCGATGAGGTAGGGCAGATCCGGTCGGTACCCGGTGGCGAACAGGATGGCGTCGACCTGCTCGGTGCGCCCGTCGGGCCAGGTGACGCGGGTGCCGTCGATGTCGGTGAACATCGGGGCCCGGCCTGGTCGGCCGGCGTCGATGGTGGCGCGGTAGGTGCCGTCGTCGACCACGGGCACCGACGGCGTGGTGCCCAGGTAGGGCCCGACGGGCAGGTGGTCGAACCCGAGTGTGGTCGACCACCAGTGCATGTCGCGGCCGAGGATGACCTGCGGTGCGTACGTGACGGGCGCCCGGGTGGCGAGGGTGACCCGGGCGTGGTCGGCGAGTTCGACGCCGATCTGGGCGGCGGAGTTCCCGGATCCGACGATCACGACGTGCTAGCCGGCGAACTGCTCCGGGGCGCGGTAGTCGGCGACGTGCAGGGTCTGGCCGGTGAAGGCGTCGAGACCGGGCAGGGCGGGCCGGTAAGGGTTGCCGAAGCGGCCGGTGGCGGCGATGACCAGCGGGGCGGTGAGGGTCCGGTTGCCGGTGCCGACCTGGTAGCCGCCCGGAGCGGTCGTGATCGTGTCGACACGGTGGCCGGTGCGGATGTCGCGGTCGAGGCGGATGGCGTAGCGGCGCAGGTAGTCGGTGACCTCGTCGCGGTGGGGGGCCCGGCTTCGAGGAGCATCGGCGCGAGACCGGCCTGGCGCAGGGTGTGGGCGGCGGCGGCGAGCCCGGATCGGCCGGCGCCGATGACGATCGCGTCGAACGAGCTGGTGGAGCCGGAAGTGCTGGGGTGAACGGGGCTGGGCATGGGCACCTCACAGGGTCGGTCCTCCGTCCTGGAGGAACGCGGGCAGCAGTGAGCAACCGGCGACGCGTACCGGGCCGGCTGTGAAAGGTTGTGGCGCGGGCGGGATATCGCCGCGCGGATCAGTCGGGGTTGGCGGCGGTGCGGCGTTCGAGGAAGACGGTGTCGCGCCAGACGCCGTGGTGGCGACCGATGCGTTCGCGCAGGCCGAGGGTGCGGTAGCCGGCGGACTGGTGCAACGCGATGGAGGCCCGGTTCTCCGGGAAGATCGCGGTCTGCAGGGTCCAGATCCCGGCGGCGTCGGCGGCGGTGACTTGCTGGTGGATCAGCGCCTTGCCGATCCCGCGCCCGCGTGAGCCGTCGACGACGTAGATCGAGGACTCGGCCACGCCGGCGTAGACCGGACGCGTCGAGACGAGTGCGAGGGCCGTCCAGCCGACGACGTGGCCATCGAGCTCGGCGACCCACCGGTGCTCGGGTAGCCATCGGCGGTCGAGCTCGCGCCGTTCGGGGACCTCGGTCTCGAAGGTGGCGTGTCCGGTGGCGATGCCCTCGGCGTAGATGCGTCGTACCGCGGCCCAGTCGTCGGCCTGCATGGCGCGGACGGTGACGTCGGTGGGCAGGTCGGTGGGGCAGCACGGGCGCGGCCCGAGCATGCCCATGACAGCGTCGGCGGCATGCGGAAGCCCTGTGCAGCAGGCTGGATTGACCGAGACGAGGTTGGTGGTCTTCTCCTTGTGCAGGCTCACGAACCCGACGTCGGCGAGTTTGCGCAGGTGGTGGCTGCAGGTGGACTGGGAGATCCCGAGCTGTTCGGCCAGTTCCCCGACCCCGATCGCTCGTCCGGCGACCGCGACCGCGTGCAGCAGCCGTACTCGAGTCGGCTCGGCCAGGCAGGCGAACCAGTCGGCGTAGGTCTCGGCCTCGGTGACGGGTAGCTGCGCCGGCGCGGCCGTCACTTCGGTCAGCGCCAGCAGCGGTGTGTCGTGGGTCTGCTGGGCCGCGGTGGTGCTCATGCCGCCCAGTATCGACACACATCGATGGTTGCGTCAATCGATGGCCGTCGATACAGTCCCAACTAGAGCATCGACGAGCGTCGATGAACAAGCTTGACGGTTCTGCTGGAGGTCGTGATGAGTGAGAACACGTTGCCGGTCGTGGTGGTCGGAGCCGGACCTGTCGGGCTCGCCGCCGCCGCGCATCTGCTCGACCGCGGTTTGGAGCCGGTGGTGCTGGAGGCGGGCGAGCAGGCCGGCGCGCATGTGCGGGAATGGCACAACGTGCGGCTGTTCTCCCGGTGGGCGGAGGCGGTCGACCCGGTGGCGGAGAAGCTGCTGGCCCCGACCGGGTGGACGCCCCCGGACCCGGGGACTTACGCGACCGGGCATGAGTGGGCACAGCGCTACCTGCAGCCCCTCGCAGAGGTGTTGGGGAGCCGGGTGCGGTTCAGCTCTCGGGTGGTCGGCGTGGCCCGGCGCGGACGGGACCGGGTGGTCGATGCCGGTCGCGAGACCGAACCATTGACCGTGCACGTGCAGACCGCGGCGGGGGAGGAGCGGATCCTCGCCCGCGCGGTGGTGGACGCCTCCGGGACCTGGGGCTCGCCGAACCCAGTCGGTGCGGACGGGTTGCCCGCCGCGGGCGAGCGCGCCGCGGCCGACCGGATCGCCTACCAGGTGCCGGACCTGGTCGATCCGGCTGTGCGGGCCCGCTACGCCGGTAAGCGGGTCGCGGTGGCCGGCAGCGGCCACTCGGCGCTGACCGCATTGGTCGCGTTCGCCGAGCTTGCCGAGATCGAGCCGGGCACGCACGTGGACTGGCTGCTGCGCCGCGGACAGGTCGGCGACACCTTCGGCGGTGGCGAGGCCGACCAGCTGCCCGCCCGCGGGGCTCTGGGCCGGCGCGCCGCGGCCGCGGTCGAGGCCGGGCACATCAGCACCGTGACCGGGTTCCGCACCACCGCGGTCGAGCAGCCCGGCGACGGGCTGGTGCTCGAGTCCCTCGACGGGCGCCGGCTCGCCCCGGTCGACGAGGTCGTGGTGCTGACCGGGTTCCGCCCGGACCTGTCGTGGCTCTCGGAGGTGCGCCTGGACCTGGACCCGACCCTGCAGGCCGCCCGGGCACTGGCACCGTTGATCGACCCGAACGTGCACTCCTGCGGCACGGTCTACCCGCACGGCGCCCGCGAGCTGACCCAACCCGAACCCGGGGTGTTCGTGGTCGGGATGAAGTCCTACGGCCGCGCGCCGACGTTCCTGGCGATGACCGGCTACGAGCAGGTCCGCTCCGTCGCCGCCGCGCTGGCCGGGGACCACGAGGCCGCCGAACGGGTCGAACTGGTGCTGCCCGACACCGGGGTCTGCGGCGGCACAGGGCTGTTCGACGACCCCACCGCCGCCACCGAGGCAGCCGAGGGCGGCTGCTGCGGCCCGACCGAACCGGTCGAGCAGACCGCACAGGCGCGAGCCTGACCGACTGACCGCTGTCCAGCCCGGCGCAGCCCGCTGCCGCAGGCCGCGCCGGGCCTGCCGGAAGGCCACCGCGAATGCCCTCTGTGGAAACGACTGCCGCGCCCGGTTCGCTGGGCCCGGGCGGGCTGCGCCGGGTGCTGGTCGTGTTGTGCGTGACCGAGATCGTCAGCTGGGGCGTGCTGTACTACGCGTTCCCCGTGCTGGCCCCGGCCATCGCCGCCGACACCGGCTGGTCGATCTCGATGATCACCGCCGGGTTCTCCACCGGGTTGGTGGTCTCGGCGTTGGTCGGGATCCCGGCCGGGCGATGGCTGGACCGGATCGGGCCGCGCCCGGTCATGACCGCCGGCTCGCTCCTGGGGCCGCCCGCCGTCGTCGGGATCGCATGGGCGCCGACCCTGCCGCTGTTCTTCGCCGCGTGGGTGCTGGCCGGCGTGGCGATGGCCGGCACGCTCTATCCGCCCGCGTTCGCCGCGCTGACCCGCTGGTGGGGGCCCCGGCGGGTCCGCGCGCTGACCGCACTGACCCTGCTGGCAGGGCTGGCCTCCACGATCTTCGCCCCGCTCACCGCGGGACTGCTCGGCTGGCTGGACTGGCGGAACACCTATCTCGTTCTCGCCGTCGTCCTCGCCGTGATCACCGTCCCCGCGCACCTGTTCGGCCTGCGCGGGCCCTGGCCCGACCACGATCAGGCAGCCGAGAGCGACCAGGCCGCCGGTTCTGCGCACGCCCCGCGCGAGATCGTGCGCAGCCGCGCGTTCCTGCTGCTCGTGCCGGCCATCGCGCTCGGCACGTTCTCCGCGTTCGCGGTCGTGGTCAACCAGGTCCCACTGATGATCGAGCGCGGCCTGTCCACCACCGAGGCCGCCTGGGCACTCGGACTCGGCGGGCTCGGCCAGGTCCTCGGCCGCCTCGGCTACGGCCGGCTCAGCGCCGCGTTGTCAGTGCGGATGCGTGCCGTGGTGATCCTCGCCCTGTCCGCTGCGGCGACCCTGCTGCTCGGGCTGCTCCCCGGCCCCGAGGTCCTGCTCGTCGCCGCAGCGATGCTCGCCGGCGCCGCCCGCGGAGTGTTCACTCTGCTCCAGGCCACCGCGATCAGCGACCGCTGGGGCTCGGCTCACTACGGACGGCTCAACGGGCTGCTCTCCGCGCCGGCGATGATCGCCACCGCCCTCGCCCCCTGGGCCGGGGCCGCCCTTGCCGTCGCCCTCGGCGGCTACCCTGCCGTGTTCGTCCTGCTCGCCGCCATCGCCGCCCTGGCCGCAGTCCTGGCCACCGGCACCGTTCCCCGCCCCGCCCGTTTCGACGACACCGTGCCCCGACACGCCGACGACTCGTCCCCGCAGCCGACCACTACGGCCGGGCCGGACGAGGTGGATCACCGCTGATCCCGGCCACGGAGGCACCGCCATGTCCCAGCACACCATCCCGCCCGCCGACCGACCCGGCTCTCCGAAGCTGCCCATCCGGGAGCTGGTGCGCGAGCACTACGCCACCGCCGCGTGCCACTGCGCCGCCGGACACTACGACCAGGCACTTCGCGACGAGCAACAGTTCGACCAGCCCGGATCCGGGACCGGCTGCTGCGGCACCACCGCGACTTCCGACGCCTACGGGGGCGCGCTCTACGGCAACGAGGCAGCCGAAGCGCCGACAGCCGCGGTGACGGCGTCGCTGGGCTGCGGGGTCCCGACCGCGGTCGCCGACCTACGTCCGGGCGGGACGGTGCTCGACCTCGGCTCCGGTGCCGGCGCCGACGTCCTGATCTCCGCCCGCCGGGTCGGGCCGTGCGGCCGGGTGATCGGGCTGGACATGACCCCGGAGATGCTCGACCTCGCCCGGCGCAACGCCGCCGCGGCCGGCGTCGACAACGTCGAGTTCCTGGAGGGCTATCTCGAGCAGATCCCACTGCCCGACGACTCGGTCGACGTCGTCCTCTCCAACTGCGTGATCAACCTGGCCGCCGACAAGATCGTCGTGCTCACCGAAGCCGCCCGCGTCCTACGTCCGGGCGGGCGATTCGCCGTCTCCGACATCATCGCCGACACCGACATCGACCAGGCCACCCGCGACGACCCGCAACAGTGGGCCGGCTGCATCGCCGGCGCGCTCACTCACCGACAGTTCACCCACGCGCTGCACACGGCCGGGTTCGTCGACGTCGAGATCACCGAGACCCACCGGGTACACCCCCACGCGGTCGCCGCGATCGTGCGCGCCCACACCCGCGATCAGGCGGGGTGATCGCCCGGCGAAGCCAAGGGCACGAGGCGTCGAGCCGGATGACCTCTCGCAATCCGAGGGCGGTCACCACAGCTGCTCAGTGCGCGGCTCGGGAGCTGGCTGATTCGATGTGGGCCGAAGTTCACACGCCGTTGGCTTGCCCTATTGATTCGATGGTGATGAAGATAGACGCGTGTCGAACCCGTTGCCGTTGCTGGTCTCGTCCGCAGCCACCCGCGCCGCGCTCAGCTCGGAGGAGGCCGCCGAGATCGCACCCGCGTTCAAGGCCCTCGGTGACCCCGTGCGGCTGCGGCTGCTGTCGTTGATCGCCGCCCATGAGGGCGGGGAGGCGTGTGTCTGCGACATCTCCGGCGCGTTCGAGCTGACCGGACCAACGATCTCGCACCACCTCAAGGTGCTGCGCGAGGCCGGCCTGGTCACCAGCGAGCGCCGTGCTACCTGGATCTACTACCGGGTGCACCCGCAGACCGTCGCGATGCTCGCCGACGTCCTCGTCCCCGCCGGTTCCCCACTGCGCAGCGCCTGTACCCCCGACGGAAGTGAGCTGCCCGCATGAGCGCCACCCCCGACATCACCGCCGGCCAGCCCGGGTCCGGAGACGCGGTCGTCAAGAAGCTGTCCACCCTCGACCGGTTCCTGGCGGTGTGGATCCTCGCCGCCATGGCCGTCGGCCTCGGCGCCGGACGGCTGATCCTCGGCCTGGGCGAGGCACTGGACGCGATCGCGATCGACGGGATCTCGCTGCCGATCGCGCTCGGCCTGCTGATCATGATGTACCCGGTGCTGGCGAAGGTCCGCTACGACCGCCTCGACACCGTCACCGGCGACCGCGGGCTCCTGATCACCTCGCTGGTGCTCAACTGGGTCCTCGGCCCGGCGCTGATGTTCACCTTGGCCTGGCTGATGCTTCCCGACCTGCCCGAGTACCGCACCGGGCTGATCATCGTCGGGCTCGCCCGCTGCATCGCCATGGTCATCATCTGGAACGACCTGGCCTGCGGCGACCGCGAAGCCGCCGCCGTGCTGGTCGCGCTGAACTCGGTGTTCCAGGTCGTCATGTTCGGCGTGCTCGGCTGGTTCTACCTGGTCGTGCTGCCCGGCTGGCTCGGCCTGCCCGTCACCGACGTGTCGTTCTCCACCTGGGACATCGTGAAGTCGGTGCTGGTGTTCCTCGGGATCCCGCTGCTCGCCGGGTATCTCACGCGCAGGTTCGGCGAGAAGGCCAAGGGACGGGTCTGGTACGAGGAGACGTTCCTCCCACGGATCGGGCCGTTCGCGCTCTACGGGCTGCTGTTCACCATCGTGCTGCTGTTCGCCCTGCAGGGCGAGGCCATCACCTCCCAGCCGCTAGACGTCGCCCGGATCGCGCTGCCGCTGCTGGCCTACTTCGCCCTCATGTGGGCCGGCTCCTACGCCGTCGGCCGGGCGGTCGGGATGGGGTACGAGCGCACCACCACACTCGCGTTCACCGCAGCGGGCAACAACTTCGAACTGGCCATCGCCGTGGCCATCGGCACGTTCGGCGTCACCTCCGGCCAGGCCCTGGCCGGGGTCGTGGGGCCGCTGATCGAGGTGCCGGTGCTCGTCGCGCTGGTCTACGTGTCCCTGTGGCTGCGCCGCCGCCTGTTCCCGACCACCGACACGTCACTGTCTCGATCGAGCGAGCCCCGATGAGTACCTGCTCGGCCGGCGAGTAGCGGACATGTCATGGACGCCTCGTCATCCGACCCCATGCCGGTCGTCCCCGCCATCGCGCGACGGCGCCCGGCGGGCGGTCGCACCCTCGAACACTTCGCGCTCATCGGCCCACACGCCCGGCTCCCTCAGGCCGTCGACGAGCTGGCGCCGACCGCCCGCATCACCGCCCACCTGCCCGTCCTCGCCGCCCGCTACAGCCGCGAGCGGCTCGCGGCTGCAGCTCGACCCCAAGGGGCCACCGTGACCGCTGCAGCTGCGATTCCCGAAGTCCTGTTCGTCTGCGTGCACAACGCCGGGCGCAGCCAGATGGCCGCCGCCCTGCTGGCCCACCACGCGAACGGCGCCGTCCGGGTCAGCTCGGCCGGGTCCGCCCCGGCCGCCAGCATCAACCCCGGCGTGCGCGAGGTCATGGCCGAGGTCGGCCTCGACCTGGACACCGAGTTCCCCAAGCGCCTGACCACCGACGCGGTCGAAGCAGCCGACGTCGTGATCACCATGGGCTGTGGCGACGCCTGCCCGGTATTCCCCGGCAAGCGCTACCTCGACTGGGAGCTGCCCGACCCCGCCGGCAGGACCGCGGAGGAGATCCGCCCCATCCGCCACGACATCGACGCCCGGGTACGCCACCTCCTTACCGAACTGACCGACGCTCCCACCAAGACGGCGACGTCGTGACCGAAACACCTGCGGTGCTGTTCGTCTGCGTCTGCAACGGCGGCAGGTCCCAGATGGCCGCCGGGCTCATGCGCAAGGCCGGCGGCGACCGGGTCGAGGTGCACTCCGCCGGCACTCAGCCCGGCGCCTCGATCAACCAGCTCTCCGCCGAAAGCCTCGCCGAGGTCGGCGCCAGCATGTCCGGTGAGACCCCCAAGGCGATCGACACCGACCTGCTGCGCCGGGTCGACCTCGTCATCACCCTCGCTACGCACACCGGTCGTCAGATCGACGCCTGCTGGCGCCTCGGCCGGCGCCCCTGCGGCTGGGATCCCGAAGAGCGGTCGACCCCGCCCGACGCTCACCCCGGGCGCTCACCGTGGAAGAACGCCAGAGCTGGATGCATCGGCTCGGCAGCAACCTTGTGATCGGCAGTCGGGTCCCGATCATGGCCACCGACGGCCACGATCGGTACCGAGCCGCCGATCACGAGCAGGGATCGGTCGACCGGGCCTCGGGCGTGCTGCGCGACGCTGCCGATGCCCTCGATCAGGCGTACCAGGCCAGCCGGGAGGACGAACCGGGCGACGGGGGGAGGGCGCCCCCGGGCGTTTCCGCCGGTAAGCGCCGGGTGATCTTGGAGGGGTTACCGCATCAACTCTGTGACCTGCGGTTTGTGCTCCTCCGACTGGACTCGAACCAGTAACCGCCCGAAAGATCAACTGCACTTTCGATCACTGCCCTCTGGTTGCGAACAGTGCCGGTGACCTACAGCAAGAGGTCGCGGCCGACCCGATCCGTACTCGAAGGTCCCTGACTGTTATCAGTGTTAATCCTGCATAGATCATGCCGTCCACAGTAGAATGAGCAGCACCTCAGCCGCGGGGGACATGGAAGCGATAGCGGCCTGCGGCAGCTCGCTCGAAGTCCGCATGGACCCGCGCACGGCGTTGCGGAGCGTCGACGCACATGACGGCGATGACGTGCGTGCGGATCGTCGCGTCCGCGCAGCCGCACCGCTGGCGACGGCACTCGGCCACCACCTCGCCCGGAGTGAACGTGCCGTCGGCCGACGCCGCGGCCACGCTCCGGGCCGCGTTGAGAACGGGCCTGCCGACTTCAGCCCTCCGCTCTTCCGTGCCGAGCCCATCACCAGACCGGTCCGGATCGGATGTCGACCGACATGGCCGATTTCCAGTGCCGGATCGGCTACGTAGCGTCAGTGGGATGGCGACCTGGAGGCGTTCGCTCCCGCGGAACCAGTACCACTGCCCGACCTGCGGCGGCCGCCACGTCCACGGTTCGCAACGTGGTCGTGAGTGCGGATCCGGTGGTGCACCCTCGTGGGGCCGACCGTCGCGTGTGTGGTCTCCTCCTACATCCCGTCGGCGAACAGCTCGTCCGACGACATCGACACCCGCTCGTCGGACGCCTCGCATTCCGGAGCCCCGTCCGTCGGCCGACAACGCCGATCGCCGGCAGCCCATCGAACGCGGTGGTGATAGGCGACGAGACAGACGGGCGCACGCCCGCCGACGGCTCTCGGACCCACCGATCTCCGCCGACGAGGCTCTGCTCGCCCAGGTCTTCCGTCCGGACAGCCTCTACGTGCAGCTCGCCGACAAGCTGATCACGAATTCCGCCTGGCGCCGATGGGGGCGCAGTCACTGGCTGTGCATGCAGCTCAAGGACGCGGCCGAGTCACTCGACCCCGACCTGTTCGCCAAGCAGGCAGGCCAGTCCGTTCGCGACGGCCTCCGCGCTCTCGGTCTCCCGCGCTACATGGCAGACGCACTCGGAGCGGGATCCGGTGCCACGGTGAAGATCGCGTTCGGCACGACGTCCGCGGACAGCCTGTCGAAGGTGCTCCGCGTTCTGATCCCGCTGGTGTGCCCCGCCTTCGCGAGGTGTCCGGCCGAGAGTGCCGTCGTCAAGACGCTCGTCTCCCCGGCCATCTCCGACGAGGTCCGGGCGATGGTCCAGTGCTGAGCGGTCGAAGAATCATTCGGCGAACTGCCGGAGGAGCAGCCCTGCATCCATGACCACGCGGCCGTTGCGCAGCGCGAGTTCGACGGCGCGGTCGAGGCGGGCCACCACGGACGGAGTCCGCCTGACGAAGCCGAAGGTCCTGAGTGACTCCGCGTAGAGCTCCTCGCGGTCCATCCCTGCCGCAGCGGCCACGGCAGAGCGCATGGCGTTGCCGATCTCCCGCAGCGGGATCTCCTCGAGACGTCGCTCCTCCGCCGTGGAAGGTCGGAACCCCACCCACGCCTGGGGGTCCCGGTGTGACGGCCAGGCGACCTTCTCGGCGTCGTCCCGCCGGACGGAGCGAGGGAGGTGTCGCATGATCGCGCTGCTCCGGGACTCCGCCACCCGCGTCAGGTCGAAGGCTCTGGCCACCAGGCGCGCCAGCCGCTCGAACGTGATCGGCCCTTCGGCCTCGACCACTTCGACCAGTACGTCGCTGACCTGAGCTGCCGCTGATCGGGCCGGCAATGCGTCCAGCACGTCACGTGGTCCTGCCGTCCGCAGGACCCATGGCTGGAACGGCTCCTGTCCGATCTGGCGTCGACCAGTCTCCGCCGAGACGTTGGAAGTCAAGATCGCTGGCTCCGCGGGCTGCGCAGAGGCCTTGGTGATCTGCGGCATCGCGGCCGGCGCACTCGGGGTCGGTTGCTCGACTTCGGCAGCGTCCGGGATGGGGTCGGACTCGCGAGTCGCAGACGTTGCGAGGGCGGTCGCCAGCCGGTCCGCCACGGAATCCCGGTCGCTCAGCCACTCCGGGAGCCACACCCGTTCCACGGACGGCCAAGCGAGAGCCGTTCCGAGCACCTGGTGCGGGAGGACGTCACGGTCCCCCGCTGTCATCCGGGTGGCCCAGCCGGGACCGTCGAGGAGCACGGCGACGTGGGCGGCGCCGTCGGCGGAGAGGACGAGGTCGAGGGTGAAGTCCGACAGGCCGACACCCGTCGTGACGTCGATCCCCCGCGCCCTGAGCACGGCGGCGATGTCGTCGCGGTGCCGGTCGCGCACCGTTGCCGCCCGCCTGTCCTGCGGCAGCACGGACGTGCCGCGGGCCGCCACCTCCAGGTACGTCCGCAGGTGGCGAACCCCGACCGACGACGTCTCCTCGGTGCGCATCTGCGCGGGATCGAAGCTGGAGTAGACGATCACCCGCCGACGCGCTCGGGTCACGGCGACGTTGAGCCTCCGCTCGCCACCGGCACGGTTGAGCGGCCCGAAGTTCAGCGGGAGCACGCCCTTGTCGTTCACGCTGAACGCCGTGGAGAACAGCACCACGTCGCGCTCGTCGCCCTGCACGTTCTCCAGGTTCTTGACGAACAACCCGTCGGGGTCCTCCAGCGCTTCGATGAGCCGCGGATCGTCGGTGTCGCGCAGGAGCCCCTCGATGTGAGCCCGCTGCTGCTGGTTGAAGGTGACGACGCCGAGGGACGGCGGACGGTCCGGCGATGCCGTGAACCGGCGGCGGATCTCATCGACGACAGCCTGGGCCTCCTCCGGGTTGGTACGCAGCAGCGCCCCCTTGCCCGAGCGGTGGAAATGGCCATCGACCCGGACCAGTGAGATGCCATCGTCGTCCGAGGTCGGGGACGGGAAGGTGGACAGCCCACCGTCGTAGTACATCTGGTTGCTGAACGCGATCAGGGCCTCGTCGCGGCTGCGGTAGTGCCAGCTCAGTCGGTGGCGCGCAACCCTGGCCTGGACGCACTCGGTGAGGATCGATTCCTCGTCCTCCACGGTGTCGGCCGCACCATCGAGCTCGAACTCGTCGCCTGCGCCGCTCTCCGCCACCGATGTGGGCGGCATCTGCTTGCTGTCGCCGACGACCACGATCGACCGGGCTCGGCCCATCGCGCCGACGGCGTCGGCCACCCGCACCTGCGAGGCCTCGTCGAACACGACGATGTCGAACAGGCCGGAGGTCGCGGGGAAGAACCGGGCGAGGGAGTCCGGGCTGACCAGCACGCAGGGCGTCAGGTCCGTGATCAGGTCACCGAAGGTCGACATCAGCTCGCGCACCTTCATGCCGCGCCGCTTCATCGTGAGCTGCCGCCGGAGTTGCCCCACCCGGCCGCCGGCGGACGACGGGTCGAACCCTCGCCCGGTGAGGACGCGGCCCGGCAGCACCGTCGTGAGGTGACCGCGTACCTCGTCGGCGGCGTGCCGGAAGCGCTGGATCGACCGATCGTGCGCGGGTGGGTCGAAGTGGTCGAGACCGGTGCTGCGCAGACGCTCGGTGACGGCGGCGCGGGCGGTGCCCAGCTCGAACGACAACCGGGCCTGATCGGCATCGACCTCGCCGCGGAGGATGCGCTCGCGCACCTCGCCGAGCCCGTCGTGCCGCAGCGGCTCGACGTGCCGGAGCAGGTCCGTCCACACTCGGAGTGATCTCAGCTCCGGGTCGCCTGCCCGCCGTTCCGGCGCCGTCTGCTGGAGTCGCACGAGCAAGCCCGTCGGTCGTGCCCAGTCCGCCAGTGCGCGCGGCCCGATCCCGCACGCCTCGGCCAGCGCGGCCGTGGCGGACGCCATCTCGAGGACGGCCTGGGGATCTGCGGGCCCGGCCCGCAGAGCCGCGCGCAGCGGAGTCGAGAACCGGCGGCGCTCCGGATCGGTCCCGGCCTCGTCGACCATCCGCGACGCCCACTGCAGATGGGCGACGCGCTCGCCGAACCGCTGGACCTCCTGCTCGTCGTACGGAGTCCACCCGCTGCGTGCCGACAGACCCGGGATGACGTTGAGCCGGTCAACGAGAGCATCGACGCCGTCGCGGACCTGGACCAAGGCTCGGGTCAGCTCGACGAGCCGCTTGGGCTTGACCTTCGCATCGGCCCGGAGAACCGGTGACAGCTCCTCGGCCGCGGCCAGCAACCTCTTCCTGCGGCCCCAGAGGGACGACGCAGCGGCGGTGTCGGCGGCCTCGGCGATCGTCCGAATCGGCAGGCTGAGCACCTCCGGAGTGACGGTCTCGAGACCGGGATGCGGCGTCGAGACGAAAGATGTGATGTCGGCCCGCAGGGACCGGACCTCCGATGCCCACCGCTCCGTGCGGACGGCATCAAGAACGGGCACGGGCACGCCGGTCGCCACCAGCGAACCCAGGATGCGGAGATCCTCCGGCAGCGCGGCTGCATCGAGCGCCGGGGTGAGCGACACCGGCAACGCGGCGAACAGCGAGTCGATCCGGCGGGCGGCCACTGCGGCGCCGGAGACGTCGACCCCGGCAGCCTGGTCCACGAACGCCCACGGGTGGCCCGCCCGTGGGGCAGCATCGTCGACGTACTCCGGCAGGGCGGTGAAGACGGTGCGCAACCGCGCGACCGTCGTGCGATCGCCGGTCACCACCGGCTCGGGAACGGGCATCGCCTCGACATCGCGGTGCACGAGCTCGGCATCACGGGCCGACGGCAGGGAGAAGCCGGCCGCGTTGGGTTGCCCCAGCCGATTCCAGTACCGAGTCAGGCCGCGCCGCGCCGATCGGAGTTCCTCCACGCGGATCTCGTGCGCCTGCGCATCGACCGGCACGGCGTGGTCGAGCGCAGCGAGGATCTGGTGGCGCACGGCGGCAGGCTTGCTGCCCTTGTCGTGCAGGTCGAGCGACAGCGGTCCCATCCCGACCGCGTCGAGTCGCTTTTGGACAACGTCGAGGGCGGCTCGCTTCTCCGCGACGAACAGCACCCGCTTCCCCTCGGCCACGGAGTGGGCGAGCAGGTTCGTGATCGTCTGCGACTTGCCCGTTCCGGGCGGACCCTCGAGGACGAACGACCGCCCGAGCACCGCGTCGTGGACGGCCTTGAGCTGCGATGCGTCAGCGGACACCGGGCACTGCTCGGCCAACCCTTCGAGGTCGCGAGTGCCGGGATCGGCGACGGCGTCGGCGAACGCGTCGGTGGGGGTGTGGACGAGATGGGCGACCAAGGGGTTCCGCGCGAGTTCCGCCCAGTTCTCGTCCAGGTCCTTCCAGAGGCGGAACTTGGCGAACTGGAGGATCGCCAGATCGGCTGTGGCCTCGACGCGGAACGGCAACCCGCGGTCCGCGATGACCCGTCGGGTGGCGTCGAACACCGCGTCGAGGTCGATCCCGGCCTCGTCGAGAACGGGGTCGGCGAGGGCGGGGATCTCCAGCCCGTGGGTCTGCCGCAGCTTCTCGATCAGGCAGTAGTTCGGCGTGGACATCCCGGACTCGTCCAGCGCAACCTGGTAGCGCCCACCCCGGCGACCGGCTGACAACACGACGGGGACCAGGATCAGCGGCGAGCGCAGCGTCCGGGCGTCGAACTGCCATTCCAGGGTGCCCAGGGCGAGGTAGAGGTTGTTGGCCCCCGATTCCTCGACGATGGTGCGCGCCTTGTGCGCCAGGTTGCGCAACCGCGTCGGGTACGCATCGGTCGTCACCTCGACGTGCACCGTTCGCTGGTTCCGCAGGAGTTCCGTGAGCTGCAGTTGCGGTAGGTTGCGTGCGGAGCGCAGCCCGCGTTCGCGCTCGACGGCCGCGAACTCGTCGCCCGCGCGGAGCGAGATGGACGAGCCCTGGTGGAGCAGGTCCTCGAGATGCCCGAGCGAACCATCGGGCAGCACCACCCCGAGTTTCGACCGCTCGGTAAAGTTGATCAGGCGGTTGCGCAGGCTCAGGTCGAGGAGACCGTTCTTCCACTGGGTGATGCGCGCAGGCACCTGATTCGGCCGCGGGGATCCCGGAGCCGCGCGGGGTGGATCGGTATGAGGAACGGCCACCGGTGCGGCCGGGGTGTACGGGAAGATCTGGACGATGCCGTCGGTGGTGCGGACCCGAGCCGGCAGCGGAATGATCCGGTCGACCCGAGCCTGGTGGACGTCGACGACCCCCAGGAGTTCGGTGAGATCGCCGGCGAGGTGTTCGATGGCCGGAAGCCGGGACGCGTCCTCGAACGGGAGGTCGCGGTGGGTCATCGCCGTGGTATCCACCACCGCCATCCGGCCGAGATCCACCTGGTTGACGACGCCGGCCGGATCGCATTCGACCGAGACGCCCAGCGACGACTCCTCCCGCCAGTAGCCGAGGAACGCGTGCCCTTGTGGCAGCCAGATCAGCGGGCGGATCCCGGCCTGTTCCAGCGCGGCGGCCATGACCACCACAGTGTCCAAGCACGTGCCCGCCCGGCCGTCCAGGACCTCTCCGGGCGTGCGCACCTTCTGGCCGTCATCCACCCAGCTGGCCGGTGGCTCGACATAGGCGATGCGTCGATCACGCACGGTCTCGTAGATCGCCCGAGCAATCTGGTCGACGCGCTCCGGTCCGGACTGGTAGCCCTCGAGCGAGGAGCGGCCCGTGTCGTTCTGGAGCCGGGTGGAGACCTCGCGCATCAGGGTGCCGATGGCGGGGTGGTTCGGCATGACGTGGGCCGACAGCATCTCCATCGCCAGTACGGGCGGCGTGGACAACCACTGGTGCGCGGCGAGCAGCTGCACGTGGGCAACCCGCTGGGCGACGATCGCGCCGTCGATCTCGAGCCGGCAGCGCACCGCCTCCGGCCGCTGTTCCTCCACCTGCAGCATCGCCGCCGGGTCGAGGCGCAACGTCAGGTCCTGCAGGACGACCGGCTCGTCGGCCCGGAGGTCGAGGACGAGCGCCTGGTCGTCCCCGACGCTGCCGGTGGCATCGGAGACGTCGAGGAGCAGCCGCGCCGGTCGTGCGGGAAGCGCTGGTACGAGGACCGGATCGCCGCGGATCTCGCACTGGCCCGGATCCGGGCGTGGGGCCGGGCCATGCGAAAGGACCCGGTCCGCTCGTACCACTGCCCCGGGTGCGACGGCTGGCACCTCACGTCTATCCCGGCGCGGTGGGGTGCCCCGCCGCCGATCCCCCGACCACGCTCGGAGTCGGATTCCCTCCCCCCGCAGCGGGCGGTCGCCTGATGAGACTGGAGATCATCTCCATCGCGACCGGACCGACGACATGACGACGCCCCGTGACTCCGGGCGGGAGCCGAACCCGAGCGAGCCGACGATCACCACCCCCGCACCGAAGCTCTGCGGGCGGGAGACCCGAGGCGGCCGACCGTGTCGCCAGCGGCTCCCGGATCCACGGTTCGAGGTCGCCTGCCGACAGCACGCGACCGAGGCCGAGGCCGAACTCGCCACCGCCCGCCGCAAGGCCTACTACGTGGGCTACCAAGACGCCCAGGAATCGGCCCGACGCTACGCAGACTTCAGGATCGAGCAGCTGCAGCAACGCATCAGCGAGCTGGAGCAGGCAGCCAAGCCGCCGCGGCGCATGACGGAGCCGACCGGGCGTCAGATCGTCGAGGTGGGAGGCCACGCCTACGTGTGGAGCGGCAACGAGCCGCTCGCCGTCGGCGACGCGGTGTGGCTGCCGGAGAACTACGTGAGCCGCGTAAGGATCGGAGCAGGTCCCTACCGCGGCGAAGTGTCGGCCCTCGGAACCGACTACACGGGACCGCTCAGCCAGATCATCAGACGCGCATGAAGAAGCCCAGGTCCGGACACGCGGAGGAGTTCACCCAGCAGGTGCAGGTACTCGAGCAGCGGGCGCGTTCGGCCGGAGTCGGTTCGGCCGCACCCGACGTCCGACAGCTTCGTGCGGTCGTCGAGGCACTCGGCCGAATCTACCGGCACCTGGCCCGCAGCGAGGTGCATGTCGATCTCCAACGCCACATCGCCGCCCTGCACCGGTTGATCAGCGAGGTGTGCGGCGCCCACGCACCCCCCGCGGCGCCGAAGCGCGTGCCGACGTCGCGACGACACCGTGCCACCACCACCAACCGGGAGCCAGCCCATGTGGACCACCGATCGCCGCACCAGCGCTTTCCCGAGGAGAGCGGAGACAGCATCCACACGCTGGGAGGCGGCCTTCCGGGACTGGGCCGGCGGCGGTGACGACCCCCATCCACCGTTCAGGCCGACCGAATCACCCGATCGTGACACCCGGCGCGCAGCCGGTGACCGAGCGTCCATAGTGTGGGCGCGACTACAGCCGAGAGGGACGCGTGGACGAGGCTGAGCACGGACTGCATGACCTGCTGCTGGAGCGACTCCTGGCTGACGCCACGGTCGACGATCGGGTCGCTGGCCTGGTTCTGGCCGCGTGGGAGGGCGAGGACGACCTCACGGCCGCGTTCGAGGGTCAGCCGTCGGCTGCCTCCGATCCGAGAACGTCGCCGCAGCGGGAGCAGCAACCGGACGCCTATCTCGCAGCGGTACACGTCGAAGGGTTCCGCGGCATCGGCGAGCCCGCCACCCTGCCGCTGCGCCCCGGCCCCGGGTTGACCCTGGTGACCGGCCGCAACGGCTCCGGCAAGTCGAGCTTCGCCGAAGCCGCCGAGCTCGCCCTCACCGGCAACAGCGGGCGATGGTCTGGCCGCACCGCGGTGTGGAAGGAGGGCTGGCGCAACCTCCACGCCGACGGGCCGACCGCCGTCACCGTCGATCTGGTGACCGCCGGCGCGCCGGGCACCACCCGGATCGAGCGACGATGGGAGCCAGGTTCCGAGCTCGACGCCAGCCGCTGGACCCGGCAGCGCAGCGGCGAGAAGCGCGAGGACTTCGACGGCACGCAGTGGCGCGACGACATGAGCACCTACCGGCCGTTCCTGTCCTATAGCGAGCTCGGCGCCCTGATCGACGGGAAGCCCAGCGAGCTGCACGACGCCCTGCACAACCTGCTCGGCCTCGGTCCGCTGGGCGAGGCACAGGAACGGCTGCGGGTCACGCGCAAGCGGCTCGCCGACGACGCGCGGGCCGTCGGCGCGACCCGGCGCGTGTTGCGCACCGAGCTGGCCGACGTCGACGACGACCGCGTCATGAAGGCGGCCGCGTTGCTCAAGCCGACCGCGCCGGACCTCGCAGCTCTTGCCGACCTGGTCGCCGGGATTGACGACGGGGACGGGGAAGCACCCGCACTCGCCGCCGTGATCGCCCTGCCCGTTCCCGACGCGGCCACGGTCGCCGCTGCCACCGGTCGGGTTCGCGCTGCCGCCGATCGCGTACACGTCCTTGCCGGGGACGAGATCCGGTCGGCCGACGAGGTCGCCGCGCTGCTACGTGGGGCGCTGCACCATCACGACGGGCGGGCGGTGCTCACCTGTCCGGTCTGTGAGCAGGGCACGCTCGATGGGGCCTGGCGCGAGGCCGCAGAGCGTCGGGCCGAGGCACTCGAGGTGGCTGCAACTGAGCTGCGGCAGGCCGCATCCGCGCTGGACGTCGCGGTCGCCGCGGCGCGGGGGCTCGTCGACCCGCTCCCCGAATTGCTGAGGGGTCCGCTACCGATCGACGTCGAGGCCATCGTCGGAGCGTGGTCGGCGTGGGTCGACGCAGGTCGTACACCCGGAGCCGCGGAGCTGGCCCATGCCCTCGACCGGGCGCACGCACCGCTGGTCGAGGCCGCCGACGACGCCCGTGAGCATGCGCAGGAGGAGTTGACGCAGCGCGACGAGGTATGGGTGCCGATCGCGCGCCGGCTGAGCGCCTGGCACGACGACGCCGCCCGGGTCGCGGCGCAGTCGCTCCGTCTCACCGCGCTGCAGAAGGCGGAGGAGTGGTTGACCTCCACGGCCGGGGAGCTGCGCGGAGAGCGCCTCGCCCCGTTCGCCGAGGAGTCGCAGCGGGTGTGGCAGCTGCTGCGCCAGCAGAGCAACGTCGATCTCGGTCCGGTGCGGCTGGACGGCACGAAGACACGCCGCCGGGTGGAGATGGACGTCCGCATCGACGGGACCGACGGCGGCACCGCGCTCGGGGTGATGAGCCAGGGTGAGCTGCACGCGCTCGGTCTGTCGTTGTTCCTCCCACGCGCGACCGTCGAGCAGAGCCCGTTCCGGTTCGTCCTCATCGACGACCCTGTCCAAGCGATGGACCCTGCCAAGGTCGACGGCCTGGCTCGCGTACTCGGTGAGGTCTCGGCCACGCGACAGGTCATCGTGTTCACCCACGACGACCGCCTCGCCGAGGCCGTACGCCGCTTGGAGCTCTCGGCGACCGTCTGGGAGGTGCAGCGTCAGGAGCGCTCCGTCGTGGAGATGCGACGCAGCGACGACCCGGTCAAGCGGTACCTGCAGGACGCCCGCGCGATGGCGTCGACGAAGGAGCTGCCCGCGGACATCCGCAGCGAACTCGTCGCGTCGTGCTGCAGGAGCGCGATCGAGGCGGCCTGCCACGCCAAGATCCGCAACGTGCGTCTCACGCGGGGCGACACCCACACCACGGTGGAAGCGGCAATCGGCGAGGCGACGACCACCCACAAGAAGGCCACCCTTGCCGTCTTCGACGACCCGGACCGCGGCTCCGACCTCCTGGGCCGGGTGCGCTCCGTCGGGACATGGGCGATCGATGCGCTGCAGAACTGCAGGCAGGGCGCGCACCGCGGCCTGACCGGCGACCTGCGTCCCTTCGTGCGCGATGCCGAGAAGCTCGCCGAGTGGCTGCAGAGATGAGCCACGACGCGCTGCGCCGGCTCGCCGTGGCCGACCGACTGCTCCAGGATCCCGGCCTCATGGAGCCGGGGGTCTGGCCGCGTGCGTGCACGTGGCTGGTCCGCCTGGCCCTGGAACATGCGGTGGACGACTTCTGGGTCTCGCGCCGGCCCGAGATGGCCGAGGCATCGCGCCGGGCGCAGCTCCTGACACTGACCCGGACCGTCGACGCCGACCTCGGACGCCATGGGACAGAGCTGTGGCACGTGCTCAGTCGCGCCGCGCACCACCACGCCTACGAGCTCGCACCGACGGCCGTCGAGCTGAGGGAGTGGCATGGCGAGGTGCGCGGCGTGGTCCGTGGGCTCAGCGGCTTGCAAGATCCATGACCCCAGACGGTGACCCACCCCTCGGTACCCACCGCGATAGGAAGGCCAGTACGTGCAAGCCAAGGAGATGACCCTCGAACCGCTCCTCGAGGGCCAGAAGCAGTACCTCGTGCCCCTCTACCAGCGCACCTACGCCTGGCAGCGCGACCAGCTCGACCGCCTCTGGAACGACATCCTCGCCCAGGCCGACGCGCTCCGTGACGGAACCATGAGCCCCGGGCACTTCATCGGGTCGCTGGTGCTCGCCCCCGCACCCAACGTGGTGGCCGGAGGGGTGGCGCGCTGGCTCGTCGTCGACGGCCAGCAGCGTCTGACCACGATCCTGCTCGCCCTCGCGGCGCTACGGGACCACGTCCAGGCCGACAACCCACAGGATGCCGATCGCGTCCATCGGCAGTGCCTGGTCAACGAGTGGCAGAGCGGCAACGACCGCCTCAAGCTGCTGCCCACCCAGACCGACCGGCCCGCGTTCGAGGCCTGCATCACCGGCACGCACAAGCCCGGCGGCGGCAACATCGCGGCGGCGTACCGGTTCTTCCGGGAGAAGCTGGCCGCCGCGGACGACCAGGACGACCAGCACGACATCCGGCGGATCGAGCAGGCGATCCGCAGCCGGCTCGACCTCGTGTCGGTCACCGCCGACCACGACGACAACGTGCACCGCATCTTCGAGTCGCTCAACAACACGGGGATGAAGCTGACTCTGGGCGACCTGCTGCGCAACTACCTGTTCATGCTCCTGCCGACCCGCGCCGAGGCCGTCTACACCACGATCTGGTCCCCGATGCAGGACGTGCTGGGCGCCGAGCACGTGGAGACGCTCGCCTACCTCGACCTCCAGTTGCGCGGCCATCCCGAGACCCGCCGCAGCGATACCTACCAGGAGCAGCAGCGCCGGTTCCGTCCCATCGAGCACGACGAAGCCGCCGTCGAGTCCGAGATCGAACAGCTGGTCCGCCGCGCCGGGCACCTGCACGCCATCCTCGAGCCGACCACCGTCGGCGATCCCGGCGTCGCTGCCGGGCTGCAGCGGCTGAAGGACTGGGGAACCGAGGCCGTCCACCCGGTCCTCATGGTCCTGCTCGACCGCAGCGAGCGGGGCATCGCCGCGCCGGGCGAGACCGTGACCGCGATGCTGTACCTGGAGTCCTATCTGGTGCGGCGGATGCTCTGCGGGCGGACCGCCGCCGGCATCAACCGGGCCCTCGCCCAGGCCGCGAACCACGTCGCCGACAAGGCCGACGCGGCCGATGCGCTCCGCGAGTTCCTGTCCCAGCCCCGGCGGCAATGGCCCGACGACGATCAGCTCGCTACAGGGATCGCCGGGCTCAACTTCTACTGGATCGGCAAGGCATCCCAGCGCATGTTCGTGCTCCGTCGGCTGGAGGAGAGCTTCGGCCACAAGGAGTTGATCAACTGGGAGGACACCAAGGTCCAGATCGAGCACGTACTCCCCCAGAGCCCGACACCCGAATGGCTCGACGGTCTCGAACCCGACGCCGAGCCGGGCGAGACCGCGACCGATCTCCACGAGCGGATCGTGCACCGGCTCGGCAACCTCACAGTCACCGGCTACAACCCCGACCTCAGCAACAAGCCCTTCCCTGCGAAGCGGGCCCTGCTCGACAAGAGCCACTTCTCGATGTCGCGGGAAGTGGCCGAGCAGGAATCCTGGGGTCTGCCCCAGATCGA